>NZ_JBQSYL010000022.1:0-77333 GCF_052379245.1 Glutamicibacter sp. AOP12-B1-11
TCTCAAGCGCACGCATAACACCGTGTATCATCCGGCCGGCAGCGTGCGGATGGGGGCTGTGGAGGATGTGATGTCGCCGTTGGATCCTCAGCTGCGGGTTAAGGGGGTGACCGGGTTGCGGGTGGCGGATGCGTCGGTGATGCCGGAGTTGGTGACGGTGAATCCGAATCTCACGGTGATGATGATTGGTGAGCGCTGCGCCGAACTGATCCGCGGCAAGTAGCGAATGTCCCGTGCCCCTGGCCCCGGTTCGCGATGAACCGGGGCCTGGGCTGGGATTGTATTGCGTAATTAGGCTCAAGGTTACGGCCCAGCTGGTCGCCGATTCCTCGACGGCGTATTCTCACAGGGGTGACCACCGTGAATGAAAATGGCAAGTTAGCTTCCGTCCAACCGTGGACCGAGCCGCTGCTGCCTGCGCTGATCGACTTCCGCCGCGAGCTGCACCGCAACCCAGAACTGTCCTTCGCGGAGCACCAGAGCACCGCGCGAATTCTCGCGGCATTGCGTGCCGCCGGGCTCGAACCGGTGGCCATGGAGCAGACCGGTGCATTCGTCGACGTGGGCCCGGGGCCGATCCGGCTCGGGCTGCGCGCGGATATCGACGCGCTGCCGGTGGTGGAAGAAACCGGACTGGATTTCGCCTCGCTGACCGACGGGGTGGCCCACGCCTGCGGCCACGACATCCATACCACCGTGATGCTCGGCGTCGCGCTGGCATTGCAGCGGATGGACGAGGCCGGGGCGTTGCACGGGAAAATTCGGGTGATCTTCCAGCCTGCCGAGGAGAAACTGCCCGGCGGCGCGCTGTCGGTGATCGAGCAGGGGATCCTGGATGAGGTGCCACGCGTGCTGGCCCTGCACTGCGATCCGCGGATCGACGTGGGCAAGATCGGTACCCGCATCGGCGCGATCACCTCGGCCAGCGATACCATTCGGATCGAGGTCAACGGCCGCGGCGGGCATACCTCGCGTCCGCATTTGACCGAAGACATCGTCTTCGCAATGAGCCAGATCGCCACCCAGGTCCCGGCGGTGCTCGGGCGCAAGGTCGATGTGCGCTCGGCCGTCTCGGTGGTGTGGGGGCAGATTCATGCCGGCAGCGCCCCGAATGCGATACCCGCTACCGGATACCTGGCCGGAACCATGCGTTGCCTCGATGGCGAGGTCTGGTACGCGGCCGGTGAGCTGCTCGATGCCACGGTCCGCCAGGTGGCAGCCCCCTATGGGGTGGAGATCAAGATGCAGCACACCCGCGGGGTGCCGCCGGTAATCAACGCTCCGAGCGAAACCGCGTTGATCGAAGATGCCGGCCGCCGAGAATTTGGTGCGGCCGCGATCGAATTGACCCCGCAGTCCATGGGCGGAGAAGATTTTGCCTGGATGACGCAGAAGGTGCCGGGGGCAATGTTGCGACTTGGCACCCGCACTCCGGGAGGCAAGACCTACGACCTGCACCGCGGGGACTATAACCCAGATGAACGATGCATCGGCACGGGCGTGCGTTTAATGACCGCCGCGGCGGTGCAGGCCATCGACGAAGCGCTGGCCAACTAGGGGAAACCCAAAAGTTTTTAACACTTCTTTGAAGCATTAACAAATCGTCATCTGACTTGGAGTTTGACGTTAAGCGCTTGCCGTTACGTGTTCGGGAAGTTACCGGTTTGCAATCTTCCACGTCTTTACCTCTGTCGTATCTCCGATAGGCTATGGAAACGATGGGAAAGCTAGTACTTTTGTGCCGCTCGCGAAGGCCATCTTCGTGGGGTTACAGGTTCCTCGCCTCCCGGTAATCTCGCACTTCACTCATGGAGGTTTAGATGCGCTTCGTATCGCGCAAGACCGGTATGGCCGCGGCCATGCTCGGCATTTCTGCTTTGGCATTGAGCGCCTGTGGCGCCGCTCCAGAGGAAACCGGCGGAGCTGCCGGCAACTCTGACTACATTGGCTGCATCGTTTCCGACTCGGGCGGATTCGACGACCAGTCCTTCAACGAATCCTCGCACCGCGGCCTGCTGGCCGCCGCCGACGATATTGGCTTCACCCCGCGCGAGGCAGAGTCGAAGTCGAACGCCGACTTCGCCACCAACCTCACCGGCATGATGAACGCCGGCTGCAATCTGACGGTCACCGTCGGATTCCTGCTCGGCGACGCAACCGCCGAAGCCGCTGCCGCTAACCCGGAGAAGCACTTCGCGATCGTCGACTTCCAGTACGAGGAGCAGATCGAAAACGTCAAGCCGATCATCTATGACACGGCTCAGGCAGCCTACCTGGCCGGCTATGCGGCAGCTGCCGCCTCGGAGACCGGCACCGTTGCCACCTTCGGCGGCGTCAAGATTCCTACCGTCACCATCTTCATGGACGGCTTCGCCGACGGCGTTGACAAGTTCAACGAAGACAAGGGCGAGGACGTCAAGCTGCTGGGCTGGGACAAGAAGAAGCAAGACGGCACGTTCACCGGCGACTTCGAAAAGCAGGACAAGGGCAAGCAGGTGACCAAGAACTTCATCGACAACGGTGCAGACGTGGTCATGCCTGTGGCAGGCCCGGTAGGCAAGGGCGCCGGCGCTGCGGTGCAGGACGCCAACAAGGCCGGCAAGGACGTCAAGCTGGTTTGGGTTGACTCCGACGGCTACGTGACCGCGCCGGACTACAAGGACGTCATGCTCACCTCGGTGGTCAAGACCATGGACAAGGCCGTCGAAGAGGTCATCGTCGCCGATGCCGCAGACAACTTCGATTCGACCCCATATGTCGGAACGCTGGAGAACGAGGGCGTTGCCCTGGCTCCATTCCACGACTTCGACTCCAAGGTTTCCGACGAAACCAAGGCAGAGCTCGAGGCCCTGAAGGCCTCGATCATCTCCGGTGAGCTGAAGGTTGAATCGGCTGCCAGCCCTAAGTAGGGTTTGGCGCACCACAGAATAAGTCATCCGAGCGCGTCACCGCTCACCGCCTGAGCGGTGTGCAGGTGACGCGCTCTATGCCTGCCCACCTGCCAGCAACCGAATAACAAAGATGGTGGAATCGTGAAACTCGAACTACGAGGAATCTCGAAAGCCTTCGGTTCTTTCTACGCCAACAAAGACATCGACCTCGTCGTCGATGATGCCCAGATCCACTGCTTGCTCGGTGAGAACGGCGCGGGAAAGTCCACGCTAATGAACGTGCTCTACGGTCTGTATCAACCGACCGAGGGGCACATCCTGCTCGACGACAAGCCGGTGGCATTCTCCGGCCCCGGCGATGCCATGGCCGCCGGCATCGGCATGGTGCATCAGCACTTCATGCTGATCCCGGTGTTCACCGTCGCCGAGAACATCGCCCTGGGCGCCGAAGCCACCAAGGCCGGCGGCGTGCTGGACCTGCAGGTAACGCGCAAGAAGGTCCGCGAAATCTCCGATCGCTATGGGTTCAACGTCGACCCGGACGCGGTCGTCGAGGACTTGCCCGTCGGCGTGCAGCAGCGCGTGGAAATCATCAAGGCGCTGGTCCGCGAGGCGAAGGTGCTCATCCTCGACGAGCCAACCGCGGTGCTGACCCCGCAGGAAACCGACGAGCTGCTGGATATCATGCGCCAGCTCAAGGCCAACGGCACCTCGATCGTGTTCATCTCGCATAAGCTGCGCGAGGTGCGCGCGGTCTCCGATGTGATCACCGTGGTCCGCCGCGGCCTGGTCGTCGATTCGGTCGCCCCCGAAACCTCCACCACCGAGCTGGCCAACCTGATGGTCGGACGCGCCGTGCAGCTGAATCTGGACAAGGAAGCGGGCACCCCGGGGGAGGCCAGTCTCGCGGTGCGCGAGCTGAGCGTCATCAACCCGGCCGGCACCACCACCTTGGACCGGGTCTCCTTCGACATCCATAAGGGCGAGATCCTCGCCGTGGCCGGGGTGCAAGGCAACGGGCAAACCGAACTGACCGAGGCGATCCTCGGCACCCAGCCGGTGAATGCCGGATCGATCAAGCTCGACGGGCAGGAACTGGTCGGCAAATCGGTCAAGGCGGTGCTGCGCTCTGGCGTGGGATTTGTCCCCGAGGACCGCTCGGTGCACGGGCTGGTCACCCAGTTCTCCATCGAAGAGAACCTGATCCTGGACCTGTACGACCGAAAGCCCTTCGGCAAGGGGATTTCGATGAATCTGGAGGCGATGAAGAAGAACGCGACCAAGCAGATCGCCGACTTCGACGTGCGCACCGACAACCCGCTGAACCCGGCGTCCAGCCTTTCGGGCGGCAACCAGCAGAAGGTGGTGATGGCCCGCGAGCTGAGCCGCGATTTGAAGCTGTTCATCGCCTCGCAGCCCACCCGCGGCGTGGATGTGGGCTCCATCGAGTTCCTGCACCGGCGCATCGTCGCCGAACGCGACAAGGGCACCCCGGTGCTGATCGTATCCACCGAGCTGGACGAGGTGATGGAGCTGGCGGACCGGATCGCGGTGCTCTACAAGGGCAAGATCAACGGCATCGTGCCGGGGGACACCTCCCGCGAGGTGCTCGGCCTGATGATGGCCGGAGTCTCCCAGGAGGATGCGACCAGCCAGGCCGGGCACGTGAAGGCGGATGCCGAACCCGTCGAGGCGACCCCGGTGCCGGTGGAAACCAAACAGCCCGGCCAAGCAGCGCCGGGCGAAACCAACGCAGCGGAAGGAGAAGCGCAGTGAGCGAGAACCCCATCGGCGAGATGCCGACCGCCGAGAAGCCGGCAGCGCAGCCCGATGGCGGGCGGGCGAACAACGAGCTCTTCCGCAAGATCACCCAGGGCCCGGGCATCGTCTCGCTGCTCGGCGTGATCGTCGCCCTGGTCATCGGCGGCCTGCTGGTAGCAGTCACCGACAAGAAGGTCATCGAGACCTCCAGCTACATCTTCGCCCGACCCAGCGATTTCTTCTCCCAGCTGTGGCGCGCGGGAACCGAAAGCTACGTGGCGCTGTTCAACGGCTCCATCTACAACTCCGCACGGGGCTTCTCCCCGTTCCTGGAGACCCTGACGGTCTCCACCCCGCTGATCTGCGCGGGCCTGGGCGTTGCCCTGGCCTTCCGCGCGGGCATGTTCAACATCGGTGCCCAGGGGCAGATCATCATCGGGGCCACGATGGCCGGCTATGTCGGGTTCGCCTGGCACCTGCCGCTGGTGCTGCACCTGCTGCTGGTGATCATCTTCGGGCTGCTCGGCGGCGCGCTGTGGGGCGGGCTGGTGGGCCTGCTCAAGGCCCGCACCGGCGCGCACGAGGTGATCTTGACGATCATGTTCAACTACGTGGCGCTGTACCTGCTGGACTTCTTGATGAACACCACCGCCTTCCGCCGTCCCGGCGAGACGAATCCGATCTCCCCGATCCTCGACGCCAACGCGACCTTCCCGGCGATGCCCGGTTCCCGGTTGCACCTGGGGTTCGTCATGGCGATCGGGCTGACGGTGCTGGTGGCCTGGATGCTCAAGCGCTCCACCCTCGGCTTCGAATTCCGCGCGGTAGGGCATAACCCGCAGGCCGCACGGACCGCCGGGGTGAACGTCGCACGGACCACCATGCTGGCGATGGCCTTCGCCGGCGCGCTGGCCGGTGCCGCCGGCGTCGCCCAGGTGGCCGGCACCGAGAAGGTGCTCACCGCCGGTGTGGCCGGCTCGCTCGGCTTCGACGCGATCACCGTGGCGCTGCTGGGCCGCTCCACCCCGTGGGGGACCTTCTTCGCCGGACTGCTGTTCGGCGCCTTCCGCGCCGGTGCGGTCAATATGCAGATCTCCACCGGCACCCCAATCGACATCGTGCTCGTGGTGCAGTCGCTGATCGTGCTGTTCATCGCCGCTCCGCCGCTGGTGAAATCGATCTTCGGCATGAACCCCAAGCGACGCGCGCGCGTCGCCGAAACCACCAAGGCAGGTGCCAAGTGACCACCATGACGACTCAAGGCCTGCAACCGTCGATCACGCTGTTGCCGAGCAAGAAAACCCCAATCGTGCTCAGCGTCATCGCACTGATCACGCTGATCAGCTTCGGCTTCCTAGGCAGCAGCCAGGCGGCGCACTTCTCGCTGAGCACCGCCACCGACGCGTTCACGATTCCGGACCTGGTCTTCCCGGGCATGGCCACGAATATCGTCTTCGGGGTGCTGCTGGTGGCCCTGGCGGCCTATTCCTGGAGGCTGCGCGCCAAGGGGCAGGCCCTGCCGACCTGGGCGGTGGTGATCGCCGCGGTGGTCTTCGTCCTGGGCTTCCTGATCTGGGTGGTCTCCGGGGCGAATATCAACAGCATTTCGCTGGCCAGCCTGCTGGCCGGCGCGGTGGTGCTCGCGGTGCCGCTGGTCTTCGGTTCGCTCTCCGGAGTGCTCTGCGAACGTGCCGGCGTGGTCAACATCGCCATCGAGGGCCAGCTGCTCGGTGGCGCGTTCACCGCGGCGATCGTCGCCTCGGTGACCAAAAACGCCTTCGCCGGGCTGATCGCCGCGGGCATCGCCGGCGCGCTGGTTTCCCTGGTGCTCGCGGTCTTCGCAATCAAGTACCTGGTCAACCAGATCATCGTCGGCGTGGTGCTCAACGTGCTGGTCTCGGGCATCACCGGGTTCCTCTTCACCACGGTGATGCAGGAAGATCCGGAACTGTTCAACTCGCCGGCCCACCTGCCGATCATCGCGATCCCCGGGTTGAGCGCCATCCCGGTGATCGGCCCGATCCTGTTCAAGCAGTCGCTGATCGGCTACCTGATGTACGTGGCGGTCTTCCTGGTCTGGTTCGGACTGTTCAAAACCCGTTGGGGGCTGCGCGTGCGTGCGGTGGGCGAACACCCGAAGGCCGCGGACACCCTGGGCATCAAGGTCAACGCCACCCGCTTCTGGAACGTCACCCTCGGCGGCATCGTCGCCGGCATCGGCGGCTCCTTCTTCACCCTGGTGGCGATCGACTCCTTCACCAAGGAGATTTCCGGCGGCCGCGGCTTCATCGCGCTGGCCGCGGTGATCTTCGGACGCTGGAACCCGATCGGAGCCTTCGCCGCCGCGCTGCTCTTCGGCTTCGCGGATAACCTGCAGGTGATCTTGACGATTATCGGCACACCGGTGCCAAGCCAGTTCATGGCGATGATGCCGTATCTGGTCACGATCTTCGCCGTCGCCGGACTGGTGGGCCGCTCGCGTGGCCCGGCGGCCGTCGGCGAACCGTATGTGAAGGAATGACAATCCCCATGGAAAACAACACCGCGCCGTGGTCGCAGCTCGAAGCTGCGGCCGCGGCGGCGCTGTCCACGGCCTATGCACCCTACTCGAAGTTCCGGGTGGGCGCCGCGGCGCAAACCACCGATGGGCGAATCGTCTCGGGGTGCAATATCGAAAACGCCGCCTACGGGGTGACCCTGTGCGCCGAGTGCGCCATGGTCGGCGAAATGTTCGCCACCGGCGGCGGCCAGCTGGCGTACTTTGTCTGTTTCGGCCAGCTGGATGCGGGCAAGGTCGAACTGATCACCCCCTGCGGGCGCTGCCGCCAACTGCTCTTCGAGCACCGGGGTGCCGACATGCTGATCAAAACCGATACCGGCATCCTCACCATGGAACAGCTGCTGCCCTACGCCTTTGGCCCGAACGATATTGCCTTGTGACCCGCGCGCTTTTGCGTAGCGAAGTCACCTCCGAGAAATTGACGAGTAAGGAACCCGATTATGGCTGCCGAAAAATTTAGTGCCGTCGATATCATCCGCACCAAACGCGATGGCGGGGAACTCAGCGGCGAGATGATCGACTGGACCATCGAGGCGTACACCCGCGGCGCCATCGCCGAAGAGCAGATGTCCGCGCTGAATATGGCGATCTTCTTCCGCGGCATGAACCGTTCGGAAATTTCGCGCTGGACCCACGCGATGATCAACTCGGGCGAACGCATGGACTTCTCCGGGTTGACCGATGCCAACGGCAAGCGGCTGGCCACCACCGACAAGCACTCCACCGGCGGGGTGGGGGATAAGATCACGCTGCCGCTGGCACCGCTGGTCGCCAGCTTCGGGGTGGCCGTCCCGCAGCTCTCCGGCCGCGGCCTGGGCCACACCGGAGGCACCCTGGATAAGCTCGAAGCCATTCCGGGGTGGCGTGCGGCATTGACCAACGAGGAGATGTTCGCCCAGCTTTCGGGTGCCGGCGCGGTGATCTGCGCCGCGGGCACCGGGCTGGCCCCGGCGGATAAGAAGCTGTACGCGCTGCGGGATGTGACCGCCACCGTGGACTCGCTGCCGCTGATCGCCTCCTCGATTATGAGCAAGAAGATCGCCGAAGGCACCGGCACGCTGATCCTGGATGTGAAGGTCGGTTCCGGCGCCTTCATGAAGGACGAGGCGATGGCCCGCGAGCTCGCCGAAACCATGGTCTACCTGGGCACCGACTCCGGGGTGAATACCGTCGCCTTGCTGACGAATATGGACACCCCGCTCGGGTTGACCGCTGGCAATGCGATCGAGGTCGAGGAATCCGTTGAGGTGCTCGCCGGCGGCGGGCCGGAGGACGTGGTCGAGCTGACCGTGGCCTTGGCCACCGAGATGCTCGCCGGTGCCGGGATCAAGGGCGTTGACGTGCGCGCCGCGCTGGGCAACGGCCAGGCGATGGACCGCTGGCGGCAGATGATCATCGCCCAGGGCGGCGACCCGGACGCGAAGCTTCCGGTGGCCACCGAATCGCATACCGTCTACGCGCCGGCCGAGGGAGCGCTGCTGAAGCTCGACGCGATGGATATCGGCTTGGCGGCCTGGTTCCTGGGCGCGGGGCGTGCCCGCAAGGAGGATTCGGTGCAGGCAGGTGCCGGCGTGCGCTTGCATGTGAAGCCCGGCGCCTTGGTGCGCCGCGGGCAGCCGATCGCGACGCTGCTGACCGATACCCCGCAGAAGCTGCCGCGCGCCATCGAACTGGTGGAAAAGTCGATCCTGATCGGTTCGGATACCGACCGGGCGGACACCCGCCTGATCTTCGATCGGATTGCCGCGAAGTAGCCGAACTTCCGCGAACGCGCCGGAATCCCTGCAGCGCGAAGCGGCACCCGACCCACGCCGTGGTCGGGTGCCGCTGTCGTTTCTTCGCGGTGGTCGTGAACCGCTGCTCCGCGCGCGGCTCTAGCTCCCGGCAAACTCCCGGGAACCGGAAGGCGGTGTTCAATCGTTGGACAGATGTCTCCACCCGTGGGTGTGGATGGATAAAATTCATTATGCGACGACGGTCGGATGCATCGGTGCGAGTTCTCGAGTGAGAATGGAATCACGGCGCGTCAGGCGCAAGCCCGGGGGAAGAAGCAGAGATTAATGGAACTGGTCAACGAGGCGATCACGCAGGCAGCAAGCGCATGGTGGGTGCTGCCGCTGTTGTTTCTGTTCTGCATGATCGATGCGTTTTTTCCGATCGTGCCCTCCGAGTCCTTCCTGGTCTCGCTGGCCGCCGTGGGCGTGAACACCGGGTCGCCCAACCTGGTATTGATTGCAGTGCTTGGCATTTCCGGGGCCATCGTGGGGGACCAGATCACCTTCCTGATCGGCCGCAAGCTCGGGGCGCGCGGCTTCGCGTGGATGCGCGGAAAGCGGGCGCAACGCGTGCTGAATTTTTCCGCGCGCAAGCTCCAGACCTCAGGGGCGCTGCTGATTTTCACCGCACGCTATATCCCCGTGGGCCGCGTCGCGGTGAATTTGACGGCGGGCGCCACGGGCTTCAGCCACCGCCGCTTTACCCTCTTCGACATCATCGGCTGCGTCACCTGGGGCGCCTATTCGGTGGGCATCGGAGCGTTGGCGGGCAATTGGCTGGCGCATAACAAACTGCTGGGAATCATCGTCTCGGTGGTGCTCGCGGTGCTGCTGGGCTACCTCATCGACCTGTTGGTCAATCGGGTGTTTGCCCGGTACAAGCGGCGAACGCAGAACGGCGCACCGGCCGAAACCTCCGGGGCGCTGGAGCTGGTCCCGCCCGAGCGCGAACAGGGTTAACCCGCCGGCTTGACGATGGTCACATAGCGGCTCGCAGATCTTTACCCAGCAGAACTATCTGTGCGGAGGAATTGCGACTAGGCTCGACCTGTGACTGAAGAAATGATTCATCTTGCCTATGATCCCGAGTTCGACTTCCGGGATCTGCCCAAAGTTTCGCTGCATGACCACCTTGACGGTGGCTTGCGCCCGCAAACCATCATCGACTTGGCAGCGGAGGTCGGCCACGAGCTGCCGGCCACCGACGCCGAAGCCTTGGGTGAATGGTTCCGTGAATCGGCCGACTCCGGTTCGCTGCCACGCTACCTGGAAACCTTTGACCACACCCTGGCCGTAATGCAGACCCGCGATGCGCTGATCCGCGTGGCTCGCGAATTCGTCGAAGACCTCGCGGCCGACGGCGTGATCTACGGCGAAGTGCGCTACGCACCCGAGCAGCACCTGCGCGAGGGGCTGAGCCTGGACGACGTCGTCGACGCCGTGCAGGAAGGGCTGGATCAGGCCTGCGAGACGCTGAACAACGAGGGCCACCCGATTCAGGTTGGACAGCTGCTCTCCGCCATGCGCCAAGCAGACCGCGGCCTGGAGATCGCCCAGCTGGCCTTGCGCCACCGCGGACGGGGCGTGGTCGGATTCGACATCGCCGGACCCGAGGATGGGTTCCCGCCTTCGCGCATGAAGGACGCCTTCGACCTGCTGGCCGAGAATCTCTTCCCCGCCACCGTGCACGCAGGCGAGGCCGCCGGGCTGGACTCGATCAAGGATGCAATCCTGGTCGGCCGCGCCACCCGCTTGGGCCACGGCGTACGCGTCGCGGAAGATATCGAAATCGAGTTCGGCGGCGTGGACGACGACGGAGAAACGCTGGACCAGGACACCGGACTGGTTTCCTTGGGCCCGGTAGCCAACTGGGTGCGCGAACGCGGCATTCCGCTGGAAATCTGCCCGTCCTCGAACCTGCAGACCGGCGCCACCGCCGGATTCGGCGAGGGAATCGAATCCCACCCGATCGACCTGCTGGTGCAGACCGGGTTCAACGTCACCATCTCCCCGGACAACCGGCTGATGAGCGGCACGGGCCTGTCCGATGAATTCGAATTGCTGGTCGAGGCCTTCGACTACGATCTCGAAGACCTGCTGGATCTGACGCTGAACGCCGCCGAGGCGGCCTTCGTGCCGCTGGAAATGCGTGAACTGCTGGTCGAATACATCAACGACTACTACGCCGACCTGCTCGACGAAGACGACGATGAGGACGACGACGAGGATTACGAAGAGATCTAGTTCTCGACGCAATCATTCGCGCAAGGGCAACCGAACCGGTGGCCCTTGCGACGTTTAACCCTGCCCGAGGCAGGGTGGCGGGAGCCGAAATCGATGCACTATGCTCGAATTTGTGGGCAAAATCTTTGAGGGCATAGACGAGAACCTGAAGACCTGGATTCAACGGCAGCCGATGTGGTTCGTGGCCACTGCGCCGCTATCGGACCAAGGGCATGTGAACATCTCCCCGCGCGGGCATGACTCCTTTTCGGTGCTGGGCCCGAACCAGGTGGCCTGGGTGGACTACACCGGCAGCGGGGTGGAAACCATCGCGCATATCCGGGAAAACGGCCGGGTGTGCCTGATGTTCAATTCCTTCGACGACCGGCCACGCATCGTGCGCCTGCACGGGCGCGGGGCGGTTCACCTGCCGGGCGAGGAAATCTTCGAGAAGGTTGTTGCCTTGCACCCGGAGCATCCAAGTACCCGCGCGGTGATTTCGGTTCAGCTCACCCGGATCAGCGACTCCTGCGGTTGGGGCGTACCGGTGATGGAGTTCGCCGGGGAACGGGAGCTGCTGCGCCTGCAGGCCGAGAAGAAAGGCGCCGCGGGCATGGAAGAGTACCGCGCGCAGAAGAATTCGCTGAGCATCGATGGTCTGCCCGGGCTGCCCGCATCCATGTGATTAGCTTGTAGGCATGCAAAGCGAGAGCGAATTAGACCGGCTGATCTGGATCGTCGGGACCTTGCGGGAGCGCTGCGCCTGGACCGGCGCGTTGACCCATGAGTCCCTGCGCACCTACCTGATCGAGGAATCCTATGAGGTGCTCGACGCGATTGGCGCGCAGGATGCGCAGCTATTGTGCGAGGAGCTCGGGGACTTGCTCTTCCAGATCCTGCTCCATGCGCGGATCGCCGAGGAACGGGAGCACTTCGGCCTGCAGGAGGTGGCCAAGGCGCTGGCCGACAAGCTGCAACGCCGCAACCGGCATGTCTTCGATGCCCAGGGTGGGCTCGAACCGGTGATCACCACGGACATCGCTGAGATCATCCGGATTTGGGATGCGGCCAAGCAGTCCGAACGCGCCGGGGCGCCGCGGCGTAAGAATGCCGGGCTTCCCTCCGGTCTTCCCTCGCTGGCGCTGGCGCAAAAGCTGCTGGACCGGCACCGGCGTGCGGGGGCCGCGAAACTGCCGGAGCCCACCAGCGAAATCCGGGGGCGGGTGCATGACGCGCAGAGCCTTAGTTCCGAACTGCTGGCCCTCTCGGCGCGGGCCGAGGAGCTTGGCTTGGATGCCGAAACGGTGCTGCGCGACGCGCTGGCGAAAAATTATGCTGGAACGAAGCGCGAAACAACGTCGCCCTAACAAGGGGTGAAGCGCTAGGCTAGGGAACAGGCAATGGTGCCAACGGTCGATCGGACCGCTGGATCGACCAGCCCTTAGACAACCCCTTTATACAAGGAGTCCTTACTCATGGCATTGATTGACGCCATTCACGCGCGCGAAATTCTTGATTCCCGCGGAAATCCGACCGTTGAGGTCGAGGTCCTACTTACCGATGGCGCCCATGGCCGCGCCGCGGTTCCATCCGGTGCTTCCACCGGCCAGTTCGAAGCCGCGGAACGTCGCGACGGAGACAAGAAGCGCTACCTCGGCAAGGGCGTCTTGGGCGCCGTTGGGTCGGTAATCGAAGAGATCGCCGACGAGCTGGAGGGCCTGGACGCCA
The DNA here is from genome assembly GCF_052379245.1 of Glutamicibacter sp. AOP12-B1-11. NCBI lineage: Bacteria > Bacillati > Actinomycetota > Actinomycetes > Micrococcales > Micrococcaceae > Glutamicibacter > Glutamicibacter sp. AOP12-B1-11. The sequence continues at coordinate 12,939 of NZ_JBQSYL010000022.1, forward strand.
CCGACCAGCGCTCCATCGACCAGGCGATGATCGAGTTGGACGGCACCGCCAACAAGTCGAAGCTCGGCGCCAACGCCATCTTGGGCGTTTCCCTGGCCGTGGCCAACGCCGCGGCCGCCAGCGCCAACCTGCCACTGTTCAAGTACCTGGGCGGCCCGAACGCCCACGTGCTGCCGGTGCCATTGATGAACATCCTCAACGGCGGCTCGCACGCCGACTCCGATGTGGACATCCAGGAATTCATGATCGCTCCGCTGGGCGCCGATACCTTCTCCGAAGGCCTGCGCTGGGGCGTCGAGGTCTACCACAACCTCAAGTCGGTACTGCAGGAAAAGAAGCTGTCCACCGGGCTGGGCGACGAGGGCGGCTTCGCGCCGAACCTGCCAAGCAACCGCGCGGCACTGGAACTGATCACCGAAGCCATCAAGCGCGCCGGCTACACCCCGGGCAAGGACATTGCCCTGGCGCTGGACGTGGCCTCCTCGGAGTTCTACGAGAACGGCGCCTACCAGTTCGAAGGCGAAGCGCGCAGCGCACAGCAGATGAGCGATTACTACGCCTCGCTGGTTGCCGACTTCCCGCTGGTATCCATCGAGGATCCGCTGGATGAGAACGACTGGGAAGGGTGGAAGACCCTGACCGACAACATCGGCGACAAGGTGCAGCTGGTCGGCGATGACCTCTTCGTCACCAACCCGGAACGCCTGGCTCAGGGCATCAAGACCAATACGGCGAACTCGCTGCTGGTCAAGGTGAACCAGATCGGCACCCTCACCGAGACCCTGGACGCCATCTCGATGGCCCAGCGTGCCGGTTACACCACCATCACCTCGCACCGTTCGGGCGAGACCGAAGATGTCACCATCGCCGAGATCTGCGTGGCCACCAACGCCGGCCAGATCAAGACCGGTGCCCCGGCCCGAAGCGAGCGCGTAGCGAAGTACAACCAGCTGCTGCGCATCGAAGAGGACCTGGGCGAGGCAGCAGTTTACGCAGGAACCAGCGCGTTCCCGCGTTTCAACAGCTAATCTTCAGATAAAACGAATAAGCTCGTCGGTAGTTGGATACCGACGGGCTTATCGTTATTTAATGGAGATACCGTTGGAAGTACGAGTTTGAATGGGGGAGTATGGCGCAGCGACCACCGCGCATGCCGCGACGAAACACCCCAGCAAGCACCGGGAAACCGGAAGCTGACTCCGGTGAACGTAGCGAAATAGACGAAGCACCGGCAGCCGGCGCGCGCAGTGAAACCAGTGGGGCCCACCAGGCGGAGCCAGCCACCGACGCGTTGCACGTGGTACCAAGCGCGAAAAGGAATGCTCCGGCGGCGCGCAGGGCGCGGACGGCTCCATCCCCGGAACGCAAAACAGCTGGCACCGGTTCTTCTGGCGCGCCCGCGGCGCCGCGGCCAGCCAAGCCCGCCGCCAAGCCTGCCGCGGGGAAACCGAAGGCGCCGCTGCGCGAACGTGCCAAGGAGAAGCAGAGCGAACGCCGCCGCGATGACCGGGTGAAGTTCTCCGCCGCAGTCCGCCGCAAGCCGGGGGAGAAGGCCGAGGCACACAGCCAGCCGCCGGCCGGCGAACCGGTGGCGGCCCATCGCTTCTCCGGACGCGTGGCCGCACTGCTGGTAGTGCTCGCGTTCTTCGCCGTGATGCTGGTGCCCACGGTGAACTTCTACCGCACCCAAATGACCGAAATCAACGAACTGCGTGCCTCGATCAGCGCGAAGGAGCAGCAGCGCGACGATCTGAAGGCCGAGATCGCACGTTGGGACGATCCGCTGTATATCAAGCAGCAGGCCCGCGAACGGATAAACTTGGTGATGCCGGGCGAAAAGCTGTACAAGGTGGTGGGCGAACTTCCAGCTGAGGAAGAAGTCCAAACAAGCAATGGCAGCACCTATGAGGTGCGCGCCGATCTTCCATGGGTTGATGCACTGCTCGATTCGGTGCATCGCTCGGCGACCGACTGATAACTTACCGGCTCCCTGCACCAGGGACGAACCACACGACGCGAAAAGACGATAACTTGACTGATAAGCCAATCCGCGAAGCCCTCGATGCCGCCGGACGTGTTCCCAGCGAGCAGGACCTGGATACGCTCAGCCGCCAGCTGAACCGTCCGGTACGCGATGTGGTGGAGATCGGTGCACGCTGCGTGTGCGGCAATCCGCTGGTGGCGACCACCGCCCCGCGGCTTTCCAGCGGCATCCCCTTCCCGACCACCTACTACCTGGCGCATCCGGTCATTACCGCCGCGGTGTCCCGGTTGGAAGCCGCCGGGCTGATGGGCGCCATGAACGATCGCTTGGGCGAGGATTCGCAGCTGGCCGCCGACTATGTGTCGGCGCACGAGTCCTATCTGGCGAACCGCGAGGCGATCGGCGAGCGTTCGGGCACCGGGGCGGTCCCGGAGATCGACGGCGTCTCGGCCGGCGGCATGCCGAGCCGGGTGAAGTGCCTGCATGTGCTCGTGGGGCATTCGCTGGCGGCCGGCGAGGGCGTGAACCCGCTGGGTGACGAGGCCATCGCGGGGATCGCGGAATGGTGGACCAAGGACAAATGCTTCTGCGAAGGCGCTTGGGATACCTCCGGCGAGGCTCCGAGCCTGGATCGATCGCGCCATGTGAAGACCCAAGAGCGGGTTGACCCGGCGGTGAAACGCGCCGAGCGCGCACGCAAGCGTGCCGAGCGCGAAGCCACCGAAGCGGATCAAGCCTGATGCGCGTAGCGGGAATCGACTGCGGGACGAACTCCATCCGCCTGCTGATTGCGGATGCCACCGTTGAGTCCGACGGCGTGCAGTTGCGTGACGTCGTGCGCACCATGCGCGTGGTTCGGCTGGGCCAGGACGTGGACGCCACCGGCGGGTTCGCTCCCGAAGCTTTGGAACGTACCTTCGCCGCGGTGCGCGAGTACAAGGCATTGTGCGATGAGCATTCAGTCCAGCAGATCCGTTTTGCGGCGACCAGCGCGGCGCGTGATGCCTCGAACCGCGAGGTCTTCCTGTCCACCGTCACCGGCATCCTGGGCGTGAGCCCCGAGGTGATCACCGGAGATGAAGAAGCGAGCCTGTCCTTTACCGGCGCGGCCTCGGTGCGCCACGCCAAGGACGGCCAGCTGCTGGTCATTGATCTTGGCGGCGGTTCCACCGAATTTGTCCTCGGCGACGATTCCGGACCGCTGGCCGCGGCCTCGCTGGATATGGGTTGCGTGCGGGTGACCGAACGCTTTGCCGACCGCGACGGGGCGATCGAGTTCATCGATGACACGCTGGCCACGCTGGACGGCCGAGTCGATGTGTCCCAGGTGGATACGGTGATCGTGGTGGCCGGTACCTTTACCACCCTCACCGCGCAGGCGCTGAAGTTGAGCGCCTATGATTCGGCAGCCATCCACGGCGCCCAGCTTTCTTTCCCGCAGATGCGCCGAGCCACCGGTGAAATGCTCTCCTATAGCCGTGCGGAACGCGAAGCGTTGGGCTTCATACATCCGGGACGCGTGGATGTGATTCAGGCCGGCGCGTTGATCGTGGAACGCATTCTGGGTTACCTCGAACGAACCAGCCAAAACCGTCCGATGACGTTGATCGCCTCGGAGCACGATATTCTCGATGGAATCACGGCCTCGGCCGCGCGTAACTAGCCAACTGCAGTTCTAGCCCTACTGGCCCGGCATGCCGGAGCCCCTTGCGAGGAGATGATCGTGGGTCACTTGACTACCGGCAAGCCCGTCGCGGCGCGTACCTTGTTGGCTGCCGTGTTGGCGGCGCTACTGGCCGGGGCTACGGTGCTTGGCGCCGCTCCGGCCCATGCGGACGATATCCGCAGCAGCGAATACTGGTTGGCGGCCCAGGGCATTACCGAGGCGCACAAGGTCACCAAGGGCAAAGGCGTCAAGGTCGCTATCATCGATACCGGCATCGATACCAGCCACCCTGATCTGAAGGGCGCGATCGCCGGCGGGGCGGACATGTCTGGTTCCGGCGGGCCTAAGGGCGATAGGCCGATCGGTGTGATGAGCGAGCACGGAACCCTGGTGGCCACCTTGCTGGGCGGGCGCGGCAACAATAAGCAAGAAATTGAGCGGATCAAGTCCGAGAACGAACGGCTGAAGGCCGCGTGGGAACGCGCGAAGAAGAACGCCGAAGAAAAAAATGAAGACAAAGCGGACGACGAAGAGCCGGTAGAAGTCCCCGAGGAACCCGAATACGAGAAGGTGCCGCCCCTGCGTGCGGGCAATGACGGAGTGCTCGGCGTCGCTCCGGAAGCCGATCTGCTTTCGGTGTCCTTGTGGATGGGCGGGGAAAACCCTTCGGGCATTCCCGTCGAGGAGCAGATCCCCAAGGCGGTGCGCTGGGCAGTTGATTCCGGCGCGAAGGTGATCAACATGTCCCTTGGCTCCACCTCGCCGGCGTGGCCCGAAAGCTGGGATGACGCGTTCAAGTACGCGGAGGACAAGGATGTGGTCATCGTGGCCGCCGCGGGCAACCGTTCGGGCGGGATGAGCCAGGTCGGTGCCCCGGCAACGATCCCCGGCGTGCTGACGGTCGCCGGGGTCGATGAGTCGGGCAAGGCTTCGAAGGATTCCTCCACCGAGGGTATCTCCATCGGTGTCGCCGCTCCCGCCGAACAGCTCGTCGGAGGCCTGCCCGGCGGCGGATACGCCCGCTGGTCCGGTACCTCGGGCGCTGCGCCGCTGGTCGCCGGCGTGGCCGCGCTGATTCGCGCCGAGCATCCGGAGATGAAAGCGCCACAGGTGATCAACCGAATCCTGCAGACCGCCAAGGACACCGGCGCGGCCGGTGTGGACAATCTGTACGGTTACGGCATTATCGATGCGCACGCGGCGCTGACCGCAAATGTGCCGGTGGCCGAGACTAATCCAATGAACACCATTACCGAGTGGATTCGGATCCATCGCCGAAATTCAGATGAAAAGACCGAGGCGCCGGATCCAGGGGTCTCCATGGAGAAGTCGACGCTGGATCCCGTAGCGGCTCCCGAACCGATCCTTCCCGATGACTCGGCCCCGGCACTGCAGCCGGTGATTGTGCTCGGCGGTGGAATCCTGCTGGTGCTGGTACTCCTCGGCGGGGGAGCGCAGGTAGGAATTCGTGCCCGACGGCAAAAGAAAATCCGTGAAGCCGAGCTCGCGGCCCTGAGTAAATTGCAGGTCGGCAAGTCGGGCGATGGGCGCGATCTATTCGACGAAATCCCGGAAGACGATAAGTAGCCGAAACTTGTTGCTGGCGGTGAGCCAAAGGAGATAGACCTCCTTTGGCTCACCGCCAGTTCGGGTTAACCCGTGGCGGTAGGCGCCCGGTGTCCGATAACCGTTTCCAGGGCAGGTTTTCAGCTGGAAAGCGCGGAATTCTCCCGGTGCGCTCCGCCGCGGCAGGAACTTGTGCGGGCGGAGAGACGAAGGCAACAGAGAAAGTTAGTGAATGTTTTCACTAACTCCGATATTCCGCGTAGAATCAAGAGTATGTCGATCATCGAAAGCTCCCAGAAGCGTCCGCGCATTCTTGTCGTTGGCGGTGGCTATGTTGGCCTTTACGTCGCGATGAAGTTGCAGAAGAAGGTCAAGGACCACGGTGGCATCGTCACCGTCGTAGACCCGAACCCATACATGACTTACCAGCCATTCCTGCCAGAAGTTGCAGGTGGCAATATCGAACCACGCCACGCGGTGGTCTCCCACCGTGCGCACCTGAAGCACTCCGAGCTGGTTAACGGCCGTGTGCTGAGCATTGACCACGCTAGCAAGAAGGCCGTTGTCGCCCCGGTCAGCGGTGAAGAATTCGAGCTGGAATACACCGATATTGTGATGTCCGCTGGCGCCATCACCCGCACCTTCCCGATTCCGGGACTGGGCGATGCAGGCATCGGACTGAAGACCATCGAAGAAGCGGTAGCACTGCGCAACAAGGTTGCCGAACGCATAGAGTCCGCAGCGAATATGACCGATCCGGTTGCACGCAAGCGCGCGCTGACCTTCGTTGTGGTTGGTGGCGGCTTCGCTGGCATCGAAACCATTGCCGAACTTGAAGACATGGCTCGTCACCTGGTCAAGCTCAACGACCGCGTCGATGAGAAGGAAGTCCGCTTTGTTCTCGTTGAGGCGATGGGCCGCATCATGCCGGAAGTTACCGAAGAGCAGGCCTTGTGGGTTGTTGACCACTTGCGCAGCCGCGGTATCGAGGTCCTGCTGAACACCTCGCTGGCAGATGCCACCGACGGAAACCTGCAGCTGATCAATATGGCAGACAAGTCCCCAGCCGGCGAATTCGGCACAGACACCTTGATCTGGTGCGCCGGTGTCATGGCGAACCCGATGGTGCGCTCCACCGATTTCCCAATCGAACAGCGCGGTCGCATCGAGACCCGCACCGATCTGCGGATCAAGGATGAGAACGGCAACCCGTTGGACGGCGCCTGGGCTGCCGGCGATATCTCGGCCGTGAAGGACGTCACCGGCGGTCTGCCGGATGGCACCTGCGTGCCGAACGCACAGCACGCAGTGCGCCAGGCCAAGCTGCTGGCGAAGAACCTGTATGCATCGCGCTACGGCGTAGGCACCATCAAGGAGTACAAGCACAAGAACCTCGGCGCAGTTGCAGGCTTCGGCCTGAACAAGGGCGTCGCCAAGGTAGTTGGCCTGAAGCTCAAGGGCTGGCCAGCTTGGATGGCACACCGCGGATACCACGGTATGGCCATGCCAACCTTCGAGCGCAAGTTCCGCGTCCTGGGCGACTGGATGGTTGCTTGGTTCTTCTCGCGCGACGCGGTGCAGCTGAACAACTTGGAGACCCCTCGCGCGGCCTTCGAAGAATCGGCTAATCCCAAGAAGGCTGCTTCAGCGAAGTAAGCTGTTTTGATCGACGAATGATCGCCACAGGGGCCGGAAGTGACTTCTGGCCCCTGTGGCACTGATCGATGCGGGAATTTCAGATTTTACGATCTGATCGCGTAAGATTTTAGAGTCTTGCCCTCATGGTGGAATTGGCATACACGGCTGACTTAAAATCAGCTGCCGAAAGGCTTGTGGGTTCGAGTCCCACTGGGGGCACCTGTGAAAGGGCCGCTGCTTACCTGTAAACACGGGGAAGTAGCGGCCTTTGCTTTGCTTGAATACTGGTGCTTTGCAGTTGACTTGTCGATTCTGGCGAAGCGGATCTACATCAGTCCTTCGGCCACCGACCGAGTACAGGCGACGCTGAAGCGTCCTGGTTCCGCGGAGCTCAGGAACAAATTCCAGAGCTGGATTCTGCCACTTGGATTGGCTCATGAGGCCCCAAGCAACTAGTTCCAACGGACTGTACGTCCCGGCCCCGGATTGCTATGGCGACGTCGAGCATGCCGGGTATTGGGAACTCCAGGATTCAATTTCCCCCGCAGCCCAGCCCTCGAAAAAACTCGTTGAAATTCTCTGCGCCATTGCCAATGCAGAAAAATGGATCACATCAAGAGCTCATGAATCGCGCGGAAGCAAGCCAGGACGGCCTGGTTTTCCGCATCGGACGGTACTGAAACCACACAAGGCTATTGCTATCGGCGGGGCCACCACTTGCAGGAGGCCATCTCCACGAGGCGATTCCCTCTGGCTCTGCATTGCGACGCTGCATGCAAAAATTCCCCCATGCTGCCGGGCCAAAGGGGATGGGATTGGAGTTCTGTCGCTCGCAATTAACGTGGCTAGCGGCCTAACCATGAAGCGAAGCGGAAGATGCACACGCTCTAGGCATAATTCAGGCTAAATATATCGATATCATCCCTATGGCTGAGCCGATTCACAGCAAACCCAAATAAGATCGGTAGCAGGACACAGGCGATGGGCTTGTGCTTGAACAAACGACTTATGGGGGAATTCAGGTTGAGCGGTAACCCGATCTTCGGTTCCAAGAACCAGTCTGCAAACTGGGGCACTGGCTCCAATGCAGGCAGTCCGGTCGGATTCCACGAATCCGGCAACCTCAGCGCCGACCAGTTGCAGGGCATGTACCAGCAGCCATCGGCCACTAGCCACGACACCGGTCGCATGACGGTCGGTGACACCATCAATAAGACCATCCTTACCTTGGGACTTGTTGTGCTTGGCGCCGCAGCGGGCTGGGCTGTGCCAATCCTGATGTTGCCAGGCGCGCTGGTCGGTTTCGTGCTGGGCCTGGTCAACGTGTTCAAGAAGAAGCCATCGCCGGCACTCATTCTTTTGTACGCAGTAGCCCAGGGCTTGTTCCTCGGCGGCTTGTCGCAGTTCCTGAACGGGCTATACCCGGGTGTCGCAATCCAGGCGGTCGTCGCGACCTTCTGCGTCGCCGGCGTGACCTTGGCGCTGTACCGCTCGGGCAAGTACCGGATGAGCCCGAAGCTGAACAAGATGTTCATGATCGCGATGATCGGCATGGTGGTCTTCTCGCTGGTCAATATGGTCATGATGATGACAGGTACGGTTGACGGCATGTTCGGCATGCGCAGCGGTATGCTCGGCGTCATCATCGGTGTCGTTGCGGTCCTGCTTGCGACCTACGCGCTGGTTTCCGACTTCACCATGATCGAGGAGCTTTCCCGCCAGGGTGCCCCGGCCATCATGGCTTGGCGCGGTGCCTTCGGCCTGACCATGACCCTGGTCTGGCTCTACACCGAGATTCTGCGCATTCTGGCTATTCTGCGCGAAGAGTAATAACCATATTGGAATAGATTTTGAGAACCAGTGCCCAATACGGGCACTGGTTCTGTTTTTTGTGTCACAATACCGACATGGATCCCGGTGCGGCGCGGAACTCACGGTAACTTAGAGAAATGAAGAGTAACCGGCTGTCGCGACTGCGCCGGTTCCGAGTGGTGCTACCAGCTAAAACCAGCCCGGGACCGACTCCACGCTCAGCGAACGTGGATTTCCATGATGCGGATGACATGCCCTATGGGGTGCGGCTAGCGGCCTGGTGGTCCTGGCGTTTCCTCGTGGTGGCCGCCGCCGTAGGCGCGATTGTCTGGCTCCTGTCGCAGCTGTCTTTACTGCTGATCCCGGTGATGATCGCCGCACTGATCAGCGGTCTGCTTTCCCCTATCGTCAACGTGCTGAATCGTAAGTTGGCGGTGCCGCGCGGATTGGCCGTGGGATTCACCGTGCTTGGCTTCCTCGCGTTGGTGGTGAGCGGATTATCGATGGCTGGCCAGCGCCTTTCCGCCGGGTTCGCAGCACTGTGGAACCAGTCGATCGCAGGGCTGGAACAGGTCCAGGATTGGCTTTTTAATGGCCCCCTGCAGCTAACCAATGACGACCTGCAAAACGTCATCGATGACGCGTTAGGCCAGCTACGCTCGAACGCCACGAATATCTTGAGCGAAGCGATCAGCTGGGGTTCGGCGCTCGGCCAGATCGTCACCGGAGTCCTGCTGGCCCTGTTCACGCTGATCTTCCTGCTCCTCGATGGACGGAAGATCGGCCTGTTCCTGATCAACCTGCTGCCTCTTCGCGCCCGTCCCGCCATGGACGGCGCGATGAGCCGCGGCTGGTTCTCTCTGGTGCGCTACGTGCGCGTGCAGCTGCTGGTGGCTTTCATTGACGCGGTGGGCATTGGCTTTGGCGCGTTCTTCCTGGGCGTTCCGCTAGCGATGCCACTGGGCGTGATCGTCTTCGTTGGCTCCTTCATCCCGATCATCGGCGCGCTGGTTACCGGCGCATTGGCGGTGCTCCTGGCGCTGGTCGCCAACGGTTGGATCAACGCGCTGATCATGCTTGGCGTGGTGTTGCTGGTTCAGCAGGCCGAATCGAACATCCTGCAACCGCTGATCATGGGCAAGGCGGTGAGCCTGCATCCGCTGGCAGTGGTGCTCGCAGTCGCCGGCGGAGCCATGGTGGCTGGCATCCCCGGAGCGCTGTTCGCCGTACCGATCATGGCCGTATTGAATTCGGTGGTGAAATACCTAGCTCGGCGCGGATGGGACGATGACCCGTTCGTCCGCGAACAATATGGGGTTGGCGAGGATCCTCACGCCCCTCCAGAGCAGCCCACCGAAACTTCCCCCGAACAACCGCCGGTGAGCCGGCGCACCGAGAACTTCGCAAATGAGGAATAGATGAGCAGCAAGCCAGAACTACCTGTCACCTTGGCGGATATCGAACACGCAGCACAGGTGCTCGAACCGGTGATCGCCCGCACCCCGATCGAACACTCTCGGGTACTTTCCTTGCATGCAGGCGCCGAGGTGTTCTTGAAGTGCGAGAACCTGCAACGCGCGGGTTCCTTCAAGGTCCGTGGCGCCTATGTGCGCATGTCAAAGCTCAGCGCCGAAGAGAAGGCCCGCGGAGTGGTGGCCGCTTCGGCAGGCAACCATGCGCAGGGTGTGGCCCAAGCGGCGGCGCATCTAGGAATTAAAGCACGCATCTACATGCCGCGCGGGGTGGCGCTGCCGAAGCTTGCGGCCACCCAAGACCACGGCGCGCAAGTGGTGCTGCATGGAGACACCGTCGATCAGGCGCTGGCCGAGGCGCAGCGTTTTGCCGATGAAACCGGTGCGGTGTTTGTGCACCCCTTCGACCACCCCGACATCATTGCCGGCCAAGGAACTATTGGCCTGGAAATCCTGGAGCAGCTTCCGGAAGTGGAGACCGTGCTGATGGGCGTGGGCGGCGGCGGCCTGCTGGCAGGCGTGGCCATTGCATTGAAGGAGAAAGCTCGTCAGCTGGGCCGCGACATCAAGGTGATCGGCGTGCAGGCAGAAAATGCCGCCGCGTACCCTCCGTCGCTGGCCGCGGATGCACTGGTGCCCTTGGACACGGTGCACACCATCGCTGATGGCATCGCGGTGGGCAAGCCGGGCCAGTTGCCGTTTGCCATCATCAAGGAACTCGTTGATGACGTGGTGACGGTCTCCGAAGATGCGCTGGCGCAGGCGCTGGTAGTGCTGCTGGAGCGCAACAAGCTGGTTGTGGAGCCGGCTGGTGCCGTAGGCGTCGCGGCCCTGCTGGAGGACCGTTTGAAAGCCCATGGAATTGACCCGGCGACTACCGTGGTGATCCTCTCGGGCGGAAATATCGATCCGCTGCTGATGCTCAAGGTGATCCAGCGTGGTCTAAACGCAGCCGGTCGTTTCCTGACCGTGCGCATCATGCTGCCGGACCGTCCAGGTGCGTTGGCGACCATCTCGCGGGTCATCGCCGAATCGGATGCAAATGTGACTCGTCTGGACCACACGCGCATCGGCGGCTCGCTGTCCATGGGCGATGTAGCGATCACCATCGATTTGGAAACCAAGGGCCATAAGCATTCCGAGCATGTGCTGGATAATCTGCGTGCCGAGGGCTTCGACCCGCACATCACGAACAGCGCTGGCGGCTCGGTAGCCTAATTTCGAAATTACAGATGAAAAGCAGCTGGCCTGACACTTTTTCAAGTGTCAGGCCAGCTGCTTTTGATGCGTGGGGGACTAGCCCTCGTATGGCGTGGCGGAGATGATCTCCACGGCGATATCGCGGCCGTTGGGCGCGGTGTAGGTCAGCTTGTCGCCAACCTTCTTGCCATGCACTGCCTTGCCGATTGGGGACTGCTCCGAGTACACCTCAAGGTCGCTGTCGCCGGCAACCTCACGGGAACCGAACAGGAAAGTGGTCTCATCACCAGCGATGGTGGCACCCACCAGCATGCCTGGTTCGACCACTCCGTCATCTGCGGGCGCTTCGCCTACGTGGGCGCGGCGCAGAAGGTCCTTGAGATAAAGGATGCGGGCCTCGGCCTTGCCTTGCTCCTCACGAGCAGCGTGGTAGCCGCCGTTCTCCTTGAGGTCACCCTCCGAACGTGCCTGCTCGATGCGGGCAACGATTTCGGTGCGGCCTGGGCCGGAGAGGAAGGTCAGTTCGTTCTGAAGGCGGTCGAAGGCCTCCTGAGTCAGCCACACGACAGGTTCGTTGCTGTTGGTGCTCACGTTGTACTTCCTTTGGTCTGTCAGGGACTTCTTCTGTTAACCGTCCGAGGTGGACGGCAAAGCCGAACGCCACCATGCGGTGGCGTTGAAGAAGTCAGATTCGGTACGAATTGGCGATCTGTCGAATTTCGGCGGATGCAAGCAAAGACCCCGCTAGGCTCCTGTCCCAGTTGCTTTTCAACTAGGCGCACAAACCGATGCGGGGTTAAACGTACTTTCCAACGATAATAGTCGTGTTTGGGAAATAATCCCAATAGATTCAGCTCTGAGGGAAGAAGAACGAGCTAATTGTTACTCGGAGAAATCGTTCGGGACCTTGTAGCAAGCCTCTACCCCAGCGGTGACGGCCAGGTTATCGGTACGCAGCGGCACCGTGATGCGCTGGGTAGTCAGCTGACCCGGATCGGCGGATTCAAGTGCGATGCTGGTAAAGCCAACGGTAGCCTTGGACTCGTTCAGCGCTCTCACATCGCACTGCACACGGTGCTTGGAATTGTATTCGACCTCGATCACCGCGGTCGCCTGAGCTGGCGAGGCAACCGAAAACTCGATGTCCTGCGCGGTTATGGCACTGAAGTTTGCGAATCCGATATACGCCGCACCGGCGACGCCGACGGTCAGCGCGCCACCGATGAGCAGGAAGCGGGTGCGCTTGGACAGCGGGCGTTTCTTGGGGTTGTTGTATCGAGCCGTTAAGCTTGGATCAGACATCGCTTACCCTGTACCACTCTCTGCCGCTATCTATGAGGTATCTCTTAGTCTACCGGCAGGCGGTTCAGGGAATAACTCGGGTCTACGTGAGAGTTGTCATTGATGGTATGCCATGACGGCATACCGGCCTGTTCACAGTGCAGAAGGAAGATTTTACGTGGAGATTCACGACGTGAAGAAGTTAGCGCCGTCCCAGGGGCTGCGTCTCATGGCAATTCATGCCCACCCGGACGACGAGTCTTCAAAGGGGGCTGCCACCATGGCCGCCTATGTTGAAGCCGGCGCCGAGGTCATGGTCGTCAGCTGCACCGGCGGTGAACGCGGTGACATTCTCAACGCTGCGGTCGGGGAACTGGCCCACGCGCATCGTGACCTGCCCGGCGTGCGCCGCACGGAGATGGCTGAAGCCGCCGCGGTACTCGGGGTCAAACACCGCTGGCTAGGATACGTCGACTCGGGCCTGCCCGAGGGCGAGCCGTTGCCGGAACTGCCTTTCGGCGCGTTCGCACTGCAGCCGGTGGAAATCGCGGCAGCTGGTGTCATCAAGCTGATCCGCGAATTCCGTCCGCACGTGATTACCACCTACGACGAGAATGGCGGATACCCGCACCCGGACCACATCCAAAGCCACAAGGTCGCCACCTTCGCGTTCGAACAAGCCGGAAACCCTGAGATGTACCCCGAGCTCGGCGAACCCTGGGAAGTGGACAAGCTCTACTTCGACCGTGCGTTCTCCTCTGACCGCTTCCGCACCTTGCACTACGCAATGCTGGAAGCTGGCTACGAATCTCCGTACACCGAACGTGTTGCCATGTGGGAAAACGACGAAGAGAACGAAATGTTCAAGTGGGTTTCGCCACATACGACCACCACCCAGGTGCACTGCGCAGACTACTTCACACTGCGCGATCAGGCGTTGCTAGCGCACCGAACCCAGATTGACCCGGAAGGTTTCTTCTTCGCGGTCCCCGAGCACATCTATGCCGAGTCATGGCCGTGGGAGGACTACACGCTGATCTCCTCGAAGGTTGCCACCGAGTTGCCCGAAACAGATCTGTTTGCCGGACTAAGATAGAGCTAAGTACCAACCAGTCCCAGAAAAGAGTTGTCCCCACACCGTGAATGCGATCTACGCGACCATGCTGGTTGCGAGCACTAAAGTGCAGAACGAAAACTTGGACGAGAACAGTTATGGCCCGGGGTTCCTCGGGTTCGTGTTCACCGCGTTTCTGGCACTGGCAGTAATCTTCCTCATTCGCGACATGGTGCGCCGTGTACGCCGCGTGCGCTACGCCTCGGAAGCCGAGGCTAAGCAGAATGAGCTGATGCTCAAGGGCGAGAACCAGCCACGCCAAGAATCTACCGATCCGGTAGATCCGAAAACTTCCGAGGACAGCTAAGCTTCACGGCAGTTGGATCAAGGCCTCGTGCCGTGTGCGCCAAATTTTTGGTGCGCCCGGCACGAGGCTTTCCGTTTCTGATCGGGCGGGACATGCGGGAACGCAGTGTGGCCTAGCAAACCGATTTTGCCTTTGGCCACGTTTGCAGGTGAGCTCTAATCCTCATGGGGCAGAATGGCGCTATGGGACAACGAATCGCCACAAGCTCCTCTGCCTACCTGCGTCAGCACTCGCACCAGCTCGTTGACTGGTGGCCCTACGGTGATGAGGCTTTTGAGCAGGCCCGGCTGCGGGATGTTCCGGTAATGCTCTCCATCGGCTATGCGGCCTGCCACTGGTGCCACGTGATGAGCCACGAATCCTTTGATGACCCTGGGATTGCTGGAAAATTGAATGACCGATTTGTCGCGATCAAGGTGGACCGCGAGGAACACCCGTTGGTGGATGACACCTATATGATGGCCACTCAAGCCTTGACGGGTTCCGGCGGCTGGCCCATGACGATCTTCACCCTGCCCGACGGGAGGGCATTCCACGCCGGCACCTACTACCCCCGCGAACCCCGGGGGAAGATTCCATCCTTCACCCAGCTGCTCGACGCGGTGCATCAGGCCTGGGAGGAACGCCGCGAAGGGCTGGAAGAACAGGCCGATATGCTCGCCAACCATCTGGCCGAACTTGGCTCCCGGCAAGGGGCATTATTGACCCTGCCGAGCACCTCTCCGGTAGCCGAGGCGCTTGCGGTCGCGAGCACGCATTGGATTACCGCGACCAAACCCGAAGGTGGATTCACCCCGGCGCCCAAGTTCCCACCGAGCTGGGCGCTAAAAACCCTGTGGCGCACGGTGATGCTGAACCCCGAGCGCAGCGCTGAAGGGTTCAATGCGCTGGCGACTACCATCGAGGCGATGCTGCTTGGCGGTCTGCGCGATCATCTGGCTGGCGGGTTCGCCCGCTACTGCGTGGATGAGCACTGGGCGGTCCCGCACTTTGAAAAAATGCTCTACGACAATGCGGGTTTGCTCTCCCTGTGTGCGCGCACCGCGGTCTTTGCCGAAGAGTTGGCGGCACAGGACACCGCGGAGTCGGTACGTGCAGCGCAGCTTGCGCAGCTGTCCCGGCAGGCGGCGCTGGATACCGCGCAATTCTTGTCCGCCGAGCTGCTGACCGGAGCGGAAGGCGAAGCGCATCGTGCGTTGGCCGCCTCGTTGGATGCGGATTCAATGCGTGCCGGAAAAAGTGTCGAGGGTGCGGCCTACACCTTCACCCGGGAAGAATGCGCCGAGGCGCTGCGCCGGGCGGGAGTGGAACTGCCTGCGGGTCTGGTGCGGCTCGCGGCGGTGGCCGAAGATCCCGGCTACTTCCACCTGTCGTTGACCGAGGCGCCGGCAAACGACCAGGTCGAGATCTGGGAGGCCTTCAAGGAGCAGCTGCGCATCCTGCGGGCCGCTCGCGAACGTCCGGGGCGAGATGAGAAAATCATTGCCGGATGGAACGGGCTGGCGATCGAGGCCCTCGCGGAGGCGGGCGAACTGCTCGCCGACCCGTGGCTCGGAGAACTTGCCGAGCAGGTGGCGACCACGCTCTGGGAGGTTCACTGGGACGCGCAGACTAGGACCCTTGCCCGAGTCAGCTTCGCCGGTCAGCAGGCGGCCGGCAACGAGGGGACCTTGCAGGACTATGCTGCCCTCGCCCTGGGGTTTCTGGCGCTGGGCCAAAGCCCAAAGCGTGCCACATGGCAAGAGCGCGCCGGGGTGCTGCTTGAGCGTGCTGCGAGCTTCCTCGATCCCGAAACCGGGATCCCACGAGATACCGTCAGCCTAGATGCACGGCTGAGCAAGCAGCGCGCAAATATCGCACCGGTCACGGTACTCGATGATGCCATCCCCGCCGCCGGGGCGCTCTACGCCAAGGCCATGGCGCGCCAGGCGCTGCAGAGCATGGCGGACGGGAGCTTCGATGCGCTGGGCGCCGACCGGCTTGAGCAGGCAGGCAAGCTCAGCGCGCACGCTTCGGCGCTCGCCGGCGAAGCGCCCACCCAGGTGGCAACCGCGCTAGAGGTGCAAGCGGTGCTCGACGCGACGGTGCATTATGTGAATTTCACCGGAGGCAGCAACGCGGAACGCGTGAGATTACGGGCGCTTTGCAGGGGACTGGGGATCGAAGCCAGGAGCGCCGGCGAAGCGTCCAAGGACGTGCAGAGCCTGCAAATCCAGCCCTGCAGGCTCCAATTGTGCAACCTTCCGGTGACCGGAGTAGACGCATTCTTGCGGATGCTGCGTGGTCAATAACCCTTGAGCCGGCCCGGTTGGATGCACCGGGCACGCGGCGAAACACGATAGATTTAGTTAGAAGAATTCTTTGATTGTGTGCGAAAGCGAGGAACCAGGTGCGATTTCCCTCTCTGGTGTACCGTTTCTACGAACGGCGCCTAGCGAAGTCGTTGCCCAGTGACAAGCTTCCGCACCACATTGGGGTGATGGTTGACGGTAATCGCCGGTGGGCAAAGCTTGCCGGAAGCCCGACCCTTGCCGGCCATCAGGCCGGAGCAGACAAGATCCTTGAATTCCTTGAATGGTGCGAGGACCTGGGAATCAAGGTCGTCACCCTCTACATGCTCTCCACCGACAATCTGAACCGCGAACCCAGCGAACTGCGCGACCTGCTCAAGGTCATCGGCAACACCCTGGATCGGCTGGGGGAGACCAACCAGGTCAAGGTGCAGCAAGTCGGTGCGCTGGATCTGTTGCCCGAAGAACTTGCCACGAAGCTATCGGCCCTGGAAACGATCACGGCACACCGCACCGGGGTGCACGTGAATGTCGCTATCGGCTATGGAGGCCGGCGGGAAATTATCGACGCGATCAAGTCATTGCTGCACGATGCAGCGGAGCACGGACGTTCGCTGGAATCGGTAAGCGAGTCGCTATGCATCGATGAGCTGGAGTCATACCTGTACACCAAGGGGCAGCCGGATCCCGACCTGGTGATACGCACCAGCGGTGAACAACGGCTCAGCGGATTCTTGACCTGGCAGAGTGCCTACTCCGAGTTTTATTTCTGCGAAGCGTTGTGGCCGGACTTCAGGCGCGTCGATTTCCTCCGCGCGCTACGCGACTTCGCAGACCGCCAGCGCCGGTTCGGCGCTTAATAGCCCAGTGAAATGCCAAGTATCTAGCGTTCAAAAAAATGATACTTGCGCTTAACCTACTGGAGCCCTTTGCGGTCTATGGTGAGAATATGGCGGGATGACACAGTCCCGGCTGACCGAAAGGTTCCTCACTAGATGACCAGATGCGGCGTTTCCCCGGAGCAATTCGTGGGTCACCCTCGGCATCCGGTGGCGGAACTTCCCACTGAAGCGTGGGGAGATTCCCCCACGCCGGATTCGAGAATGGGTGCGCTGCTATGACCCGAACTACCGACTCGGTTGTCCGAACTTACGTCATCGACACCTCGGTGTTGCTGTCGGACCCGAAAGCGATGTTCCACTTCGAGGAACACCATGTGGTGATCCCGTTGACAGTCATTACCGAGCTGGAACACAAGCGCAAGGACCCTGACCTGGGCTTTTTTGCCCGCCAAGCGTTGCGCCTGCTCGACGAACTGATCGCCAGCCATGGCGGCTTGGCGGATGCGGTTCCGGTTTCCGATGCCGGAGGTACCTTGCGCATCGAGCTGAATAACATCGCCTCTGAGGTGCTTCCCTTGGGGATGCGCTCGGGAGACAACGACACCCGCATCCTGGCGGTAGCCAAGCACCTGCTCGACCAAGGCCAGGACGTGGCCTTGGTGACCAAGGACCTGCCGATGCGCATCAAGGCTTCGGCCATCGGCATCCACGCCGAGGTGTACCGCAACGAGCTGATCGCTTCCTCGGAATGGAGCGGGGTGGAATCACTGGAGCTCGATGAATCGAAGATGGCAAGGCTCTACGACACCGAGCGGCTCACCGATCTTCCCGAGGCGAAAGATTCTCCGGTGAACACCGGCTACGTGATTACCTCGCCGCGCGGCAGCGCGCTGGCCCGCAAGGTCTCGGCCGACACGGTCAAGCTGGTGCGCGGGGACCAGCAGGCCTTCGGGCTGCATGGGCGCAGCGCCGAACAACGCATCGCACTGGATTTGTTGATGGATCCGAATGTCGGAATCGTTTCGATGGGCGGCAGCGCAGGCACCGGCAAGTCCGCGCTGGCCTTGTGCGCGGGGATGGAAGCGGTGCTCGAACGCCGGGAACACCGCAAGATCACCGTGTTTCGACCGCTCTATGCGGTGGGCGGCCAGGAACTTGGCTATCTGCCGGGCTCCGAGGGAGAGAAGATGGGACCGTGGGCTCAGGCGGTCTTCGATACCCTGGGCTCCATCGTGTCCAAGAACGTGATCGACGAGGTTCTCGAGCGGGGGATGCTCGAAGTCTTGCCGCTGACCCACATCCGCGGGCGTTCGCTGCATGACTCCTTTGTGATCGTGGACGAGGCGCAGTCCTTGGAGCGCAACGTGCTGCTTACGGTGCTCTCGCGTATCGGACAGAACTCGAAGGTGGTGCTCACCCACGACGTGGCCCAGCGCGACAACCTTCACGTGGGACGCCATGACGGTGTCGCCGCGGTGGTCGAGCAGCTCAAGGGGCATGCGCTCTTCGGGCACGTGACGCTGATGCGTTCGGAGCGCTCGGCGATCGCGGCGCTGGTCACCGAGATGCTCGAGGGGCCGCTGGTCTAGCGCTGTGCGCGCACCGTCCACGGGATGTGTGCGCGCACATCAGTCATGGTGGGTGTGGCTACGGTGAACAGCGAGTCGATGTAGTACTCGTTCTTCGCCAGCACCGCGATGCGCAGCGGCGGTTCGCTCCCATCCAGCAGCCGGCGCTCGACGCAGATTCCGGTATCCAAATCCAAGACAAGCAGCGCAGCAGTTCCGGCTGGGACCAAGGTAAATGAGTCGCTACTGGGCTGGTAGCTGTGGCCTGCGGTGAGCACCGCGGAGAGTTGCGCGCGACCGTGCTCGCTGCGTGTGGGAGCCAGCTCGTGGATGTATGTGGGATGTTCGAAGGCGAGGTCCAATGATGCCGGCTCGGTACCGGCCAGCTCAAAGGGGTCGAGCATGCTCGCCAAGAAATCCAAGGGCAAGAGGTCCTGGTAGCCGTCGATGTCCGGCCGCCGGGCGATCAGGTGGTCATTTGTGTAGACCGGATAGGTGAGCGAGGCCGGAAGCTTCCAGGAGGACTCGGTCGCGGCCACGTAGTCGCGGCCCCGGTCCGCGGTGAACAATTCGCGCTGGTAGCGCAAGGTATCGGATTCGTCGCTGATGGCGATAGCCTCACGGCCGCGCAGGACCATGCCCAGCGTGCCCGATAGCGAGTGCTGGGCGAAGGCCGGCGGGACATCGAGTTCCAGCCGCAGCGAGGTGCTCAGCCAGGGAGCCGAGCGGGCCAGTGCACGGAAGCGCCGGCGCGCCGCGGAATCGGGTGCCGGATGTTCGGGGAACAACTGCGGTGCTGCTGGCTGGGTCATAATTCAAGTGTAGAAGCGCTCAAGTTATTCACAACCCCACAAGCACCACTAGAGTCCAAGTCCCTGCCCGCTTATGCTCTAACCATGATCGGTATTTGGCAGGAATCGGTGGGTGCGGCGTTGCTGCTCATGCTGTTCTGCGCCTGCTTTCTGGGCTTCGGGGTGTCGCTGGCGGTGGCCGATGTGAAAAGCCACCGGTTGCCGAACCGCTGGCTGCTGCGTTGGGCCGCGGCCAGTGCGCTGCTCTTGCTGGGGCTCAGCGCGGTGCGGGCAGCCTACATGCCTTTGCTCTGGGCGCTGCTCGGCGCCGTCATTCTGGGCGGGGCCTACTTGGTGCTCGCGCTGGTCTCGCGCGGGTCAATGGGCATGGGCGACGTGAAGTTGGCCGCGGTGCTCGGCTTGAACCTCGGCTACTTCTCGCTGCCCGCGTTATTCGTGGGCAGCGTATTTGCCTTTGTGCTCGCCAGCCTGGTGGTGCTGGCGGGAATTATCGCGCGGAAGCTCACTGCCAAGTCGGCGGTGGCCTTCGGCCCGTTCATGATCCTCGGTGCGGCCCTGGCCCTGCTTATGACACGATAGGCCCATGGCAACTCCGGAATTCATCACCGAACTGCGTACCCATATCGGCCATGACATGCTCTGGCTCAGCGGGGTGAAGGTCGTCGTGCTGGACGGAACTAAGGTCTTGCTGGTTCGCCGGGCAGATAACGGGCTGTGGACCCTGCCGGCAGGAATTATCGATCCCGGCGAAGAAGCCTCGCACACCGCGGTGCGCGAGGTCCACGAAGAGACCGGCATCGACTGCGAGCTGACCCACCTGCTGGGCATCGGTGTCACCGCGCCGGCGACCTATCCGAACGGGGACCACGCCCAGTATCTTGATGTGGTCTTCCGGGCGAGGCATCTGGGCGGCACTGCGGAAATAAATGATGATGAAAACGTGGAAGTCGGCTACTTCGAACTCGATGACCGCCCGCGGCTGCCGCCGCTGCACGAGCGGGCCATCGACTGGGCGCTGAATCCGCGCCCCGGAGGGTATTTCGCCGCCTAGAGCAAGGTGTAGTTTGCGATTCCCCGGAAGCGCATAAGTCGTTTGCCTGCCCTTCGCTTGGTAAACAAGAAGACTTTGGAAAACGACAACGCCCCGCACGAGCGATTCCTCATCTCCCAGCAGGCTGGGGAAAGGAATCGCAGGTGCGGGGCGGCGCCTAGCACGAGGCTAGCTACACCCTAGGGCGTTCGTCGCTTTTCGGGGCGGTAGCTGCATCCTGCTCCGACTCACCTTGCGGAGGCTGATTCACCAACCTTGCTTGTCGTTCTGCATCTTCAAGTAGCTTGGCTTCCTCGCCACCAATCGCCTCGCCACGTGCCACCATGCCAGCGGTGTCCGAGAGCGGAACCTGCTTGAGCAGCAAGGCCAAGACGAAGGCGATGAGGATGAACGGGATCAGGTACCAGAACACCGGGGCCAGCGAATCGGCATAGGCGGTCACGATCCCATCGCGCATTTGCTCCGGCAGCTTGGCCAGGGTCTGCGGATCCAGAGTCGCGGTCGCATTGCCGGCGTCCGTGGCGCTTGCCCCGGAAGCGGTGAACACCTCGGTGAGCTTCTCGGAGAGTCGGTTGGTGAACATGGCACCGAAGATCGCCACGCCCAACGAGGCACCGACCTCGCGGAAGTAGTTGTTCGTCGACGTGGCGGTGCCGACCATTATCGGGTCCACCGCATTCTGCACCACAAGCACAACAACCTGCATGATCAGGCCAAGGCCCGCGCCGAAGACGAACAGGTACACGCAGATCAGCCACAACGGGGTGCTGGCGCTCAGCGAGGTGAACGCGAGCATCGCCAGCGCGGTGACCAGGGCACCGGCGATCGGGTAGCCCTTGTACCTGCCGGACTTCGTGATTGCGATACCCGAGAAGATGCTGGTACCCATCATGCCGATCATCATCGGGACCATGAGCAGCCCCGAGACCGCGGCGGAGGTGCCAGAGGACATCTGCAGGAAGGTCGGAACGAAGGCAATCGCCGCGAACATGCCCAGGCCCAGGGTGAATCCGATGGCGGTGGCGTTGATGAAGATCCGGTTCTTGAACAGCGAGAGCGGAATGATCGGGTCTTCCGCACGGGCTTCGACGACCACGAACAGCACGGCGGCTGCCAGCATGCCAAGGCCCCAACCCCAGGTTTCCAGGGCTGCCCAGCCATGGTTCTTCGAGCCGCCGAAGTCGGTGAAGAAGATCAGGCAGGTGGTGGCGGCCGAGAGCAGCAGCACGCCCAAGACGTCGATCTTCTTGGTGGATTTCTTGTTCGGGATGGTCAGCGCGAACCAGGCGATCAGGAACGCGGCGATCCCGATTGGGATGTTGATGTAGAAGGCCCACTGCCAGGTCAGGTGATCTACGAAGAATCCACCAAGCAGGGGACCTGCGACGGCCGAGATGCCGAAGATGGCGCCCAGCGGGCCCATGTACTTGCCGCGCTCGGAGGCCGGGACGATATCCGCGATGATGGCCTGCGAGAGGATCATCAGCCCGCCGCCGCCCAGGCCCTGCATGGCGCGGAAGAAGACGAACATCCAGAAGGTGCCGGCAAACGCGGCACCCACCGAGGCCAGGGTGAACAGCGCGATGGCGATCAAAAACAGGTTGCGCCGGCCGAGCACGTCACCGAATTTGCCGTAGATCGGCATCACGATGGTGGTGGCCAGCAGGTAGGCGGTGGTGATCCAGGCCTGGTGCTCGACGCCGCCGAGCTGCCCCACGATGGTTGGCATGGCGGTGGAAACAATGGTCTGGTCGAGGGAGGAGAGCATCATTCCGGCGATCAGCGCGGAGAAGATGATCCAGATACGCCGTTGCGTCAGGAGCAGCGGCGCCGGTTCCGGGATTTTCCGGGACTCGGTGGTCGTTGACATGCGTGGGTCCTTGCGAGATTTATAGGTGGCTGGTGGTTCTGGCGTCCGGCTAGGAACGAGTTAAGGGCTGGCAATACAATTCCCGAGCCAGCTCGATGACTATGAGGAATTCTTCGGCCAGGCTTCGTTCGCGCTCGGATTCGAGGAAACGGTCGATGGCTTTGAACGTGGCGAACTGCAATGAATGAACAAGCAGCGCGAGACCCGGATGGTCCGCCTCGACACCTTCGCGCTGGGCGATAAGCTTCATGAATTCGGCTTGCCGCTCGGGGCCCACCTGCATCATGCGTTCTAGCAATTCGGGTTCGCGATGCACGGCTGCGAAGAATCCCTGGGTGCTGCGGATAGCCTGCTCGTCGCGGTTCAGCTGTTCGATGATCAGTGCGACGAGATCCGCCTGCAGGGTGGGGGAGATCCCGGTGATTCCTGCCGGCCGGGCGGCCATAAACCGATCCATTGCGCCGTGCGGCACCCCGTCATCAACGTGCCCGAAGACCGCGTCGATCTTTGTGGCGAAGTAGTTGAAAAAAGTGCGGCGCGAAATGCCCACCGCCGCGCAGAGCTGATCCACGGTGAAACCGGCAAAGCCGTATTCGGCGGTGAGCTCACGTGCGTGCTGGGTGATCGAAAGGCGCGTTTTTTGCATGCGTGCGCTGAGCCCGGCAGGTGCTGCAGCCGGTTCGGAATCGTTCGTTGCACTTTTATTCACAAGATGCAGTTTTGCACTCAAGGTGCAGGCAGTGCAACTTAAGTAATCGGGAACACAGGACGGCATCTGCCGGCAATGGCGGGGGACGGCCAGAAACCACTAGGATCGGCCCTATGACTTTGCTACAGCTGCTCGAACCGAGCACGCATCTTCACGAATCATGGCTCGCGAGCAACCGGGAATGGAACGGCGAGGACCAGCAGGGAGCCTCGGTATTCTTTGCCGAAAGGTTCGGGTGGGATTTGGAGAAGCCCGAGGATTTTGCCAGCTGGGTACGGCTGCTCAAGGACCTCAGCGACGACTCAATCCTCCCGCCGCAAGGCTTCGTCAACCAGAGCACTCTCTGGCTGGAACGCGAGGGCGAATACCTCGGTGCGGTCAGCCTGCGCCACGCATTGATCAACGAATCCCTCAAACAGGTCGGAGGGCATATCGGCTACGGGCTGCGCCCCAGTGCACGCGGAGCCGGCCTGGCCAAGCGGGCGCTCGCCGAAATGCTCGAGATTTCTCGCCAACGTGGCCTCGAAGAGGTGCTGCTTACCTGTGCCGACTCGAATATCGCTTCGGCGCGAACCATCGAGGCCTGCGGCGGGGTGCTGGAACGTGTCTGCCCGGTAGCCGAGATCGCCGAACCGTTCGGGCTTCAGGAGCCGCAACGCCGTTATTGGATCAAGCTCTAAGTTCACTGCCCCGGCGAATGCACGCGGGCGGCCACCGGGAATCTCCGGTGGCCGCCCGCGTCGGGACCTGGATCGCCACGAAGGGGCTGGCCTTCGCTCCTAGTATTTGCCCGTCATCGTGGAAACATCCAGCAACTCATCAAGCTGTGCTTCGGTGACTTCGCCACGCCCCACAAAACCCAGCGCAACGGTTGCTTCGCGGACCGTCAGGCCCTCGGCGACCGCTTTCTTGGCGATCTTCGCAGCATTTTCGTAGCCGATGAGCTTATTCAGCGGAGTCACGATCGAGGGGGAAGCCTCGGCGAGGAATCGCGCACGTTCCACATTCGCGGTAATCCCATCGATCATCTTCTCGGCCATCACCGTCGAGACGTTGGCCAGCAACCGAATGGATTCAAGCAGGTTCGAAGCCATCACCGGGATGCCGACATTGAGCTCGAAGGCGCCGTTGGTGCCGGCCCAAGCGATCGCGGTGTCATTGCCGATGACCTGGGCTGCAACCTGAATGGCTGCCTCGGAGATCACCGGGTTGACCTTCCCGGGCATGATCGAGGAGCCGGGCTGCAGATCAGGAATCGCGATCTCGCCCAAGCCGGTGTTCGGGCCCGAACCCATCCAACGCAGGTCGTTGGCGATCTTGATGATCGAGATCGCGATGGTGCGCAATGCGGCGGAACCCTCGACCAGGCCATCGCGGTTCGCTTGGGCCTCGAAGTGGTTGCGCGCCTCGGTGATCGGCAGGCCGGTATCTTCACGCAGGAATTCCAGGACGCGCTGCGGGAAGCCGTCCGGGGTGTTGATGCCGGTACCCACCGCGGTGCCGCCTAGCGGGACCTCGGCCACGCGCGGCAGGGCAGCCTCGACGCGTTCGATACCGTAGCGGATCTGTGCCGCGTATCCGCCGAATTCCTGGCCTAGGGTGACCGGGGTGGCGTCCATCAGGTGGGTGCGCCCGGACTTCACCACGTCCTTGAACTCGGACTTCTTTGCCTCCAGCGAAGTGGCAAGCGTTGCCAGGGCCGGGAGCAGGTCGTTGAGCAGCGCGTTGGTGGCCGCTACGTGCACCGAAGTGGGGAAGACGTCATTGGAAGACTGCGAGGCGTTGACGTGGTCGTTCGGGTGGACTTCCGTTTCGCTTCCCGACTCCTTCAGCGCACGTGTCGCCAATTCGGCCAGGACTTCGTTGGTATTCATATTCGAGCTGGTGCCGGAACCGGTCTGGAAGACGTCGATCGGGAAGTGGGCATCAAATTTTCCGGCGGCCACCTGGTCAGCGGCCGCTACGATGGCGTTTGCGCGTTCGGAGTCCAGCACCTGCAAGGCTTCATTGGCGCGTGCGGCGGCCTTCTTGACCTGCGCGAGCGCCTTGATGTGGGCAGACTCCAGCGTCTTGCCCGAGATCGGGAAGTTTTCTACGGCACGCTGGGTCTGGGCACGGTACAGGGCCTGGGCCGGGACTCGGACCTCGCCCATGGTGTCATGTTCAATTCGGAATTCTTCGCTGTTGCTCATGAGGCTCACCATACGCCTGGAACGAGTGCCGGAACAGGGATCTGCCTCAAAGATCACAGTCATCAGTGAGGTTAACGAAAACCGGGAATAAGCTCGGGATTAAATGCAGCGACCCGCGGAAAATCCGCGGGTCACTTCGATTATTTCAGGCCCATATTGGAGACCAGCTGCGCTTCGCCTTCGGCTAGCTTGTAGGCAACGCCGGCCACTGCGGTACGTCCTTCGGCGATCGCGGTTTCGATGATGCTCGACAGATCAACCAACCTGGCGGTGGTCTGCTTGACGTGCTCGACGACGGTGCCGTTGACATCGGTAATGTTGGCGCTTTCGGCGGCGAAGACCGATGGGATGATGTGTTCGACCAGGTCGCGCACGAAGCCCTTGGGCATAATGCCCGATTCCTTGGCCTTGATCGCGCTGGTCACGGCACCGCAGCTGTCATGTCCGAGAATCACGATCAGCGGGATGTTGAGGATGTCCACGGCGAATTCCAGCGAGCCGAGGCTTGCCGGGTCCAGCACGTGGCCGGCGGTGCGCACCACGAAGACGTCGCCCAGTCCCACATCAAAAATGATCTCCGCAGCAAGGCGGGAGTCGGAGCAACCGAAAATGACGGCGAAAGGTTCTTGTCCCGTCACGAGGGACTGACGTCGAGCACCGTCCTGATTGGGGTGCTCTGTGGCGCCTTGGATGAATCGACTGTTGCCTTCGGTGAGCTTTTTCCAAGCTTCTTGAGGGGTCAACGGTGTCTGGCTGTGTTCAGAATCCATAACTGAAATTCTACGCTTGAGGTCCAGAGTTAGGTCGCACTGATGTCCACGGTGAAGCGAAAATTACGAGATCTGCGCCTCGGCCGCCTGCACAATTGCCATAATTTCTTCTTCGCCGGTGTCGCTGGAGACGATCAGCGTGGACGCTTCGCGTTCCGAAATCATGTAGGTGGTCTCGTCCTTAACTCGGACCTCCCACTTCGAGCCGTCGACTATGCGTTCGTCGGTGGGGGCAGCATTATCGGTGACCAGCGCAATCCATGTGGGATTCGCGTCGGCAGTCTGGCGAACGTAGACAAAGTTCGTTTCGCTCATCACCAGTCCGAACTCCCAGTAAGAGATGTCTTGCACCTGGTTGCTCTTCCAGCGGGCGAAATTCGCGTAATCCTCGCCGGAAACCTGCGGGGCGAATACCTCGAATTCTGCAATGCCGGAAGCGTCGCTAGCCACCTTTTGCAGGTCAACCGCGTGCTGGAAATTTTCTTCCTTGGTGCCAGGGTTCAGCAGCAGCAACGGAATGAGCACCGCGACGGTGAAGCCAATGGACAGGACCATGCCCTTGAATGTCTGGTTGGCGCGCTTCGACTGCTTCTCGGTGAGTACCGGGGTGAACGGAAGATCCTCAAAGGTTGCTTTGGGGTCGTTCAGGTCGCGGCGGACCGGCTGCGCGCCGGTCTGGGCGTCATTCTGGGGAGTGTTCTCTGGCTGCACGAGTCCATTCTCCCCGATGTTCCTGTGCAAATCGAACCGAGGTGCCCAAACACACGTTGTCTGCGCTCCGGCGCGCACGACATGAATTACATGCTGAAAATCGATGGGGATATGATGGAGTTGTTTGCATAGGCGCAATGACTACGACTCAGTGATGGGATCTTTCGTGACCGAAAACAACAATTATGCCCACCTTTCTCCCCGACTGTCGGTAACCGACTCGGAGCCGGACCGCAACCTTGCCTTGGAGCTGGTGCGTGCCACGGAAGCGGCAGCCATTGCTTCATCCCCTTGGGTTGGCTTCGGTGACAAGAACGCAGCCGACGGCGCCGCAGTGGACGCCATGCGCGGCCTGCTCTCCTCCGTGAACTTCAACGGCGTGGTAGTCATCGGCGAAGGCGAAAAAGATGAAGCCCCGATGCTTTTCAACGGTGAACAGGTCGGCAACGGCTCGGGAGCCGAATGCGACGTCGCGGTAGACCCGATCGACGGCACTCGCCTGACCGCCCTGGGCCTGAACAACGCCCTGTCCGTGCTGGCCGTGGCCGACCGAGGCTCGATGTTCGACCCTTCGGCAGTGTTCTACATGGAGAAGCTGGTGACCGGCCCGGAAGCCGCGGACCTCGTTGACCTGCGTTTGCCGGTGAAGCAGAATCTGCACCTGATCGCCAAGGCCAAGGGCAAGAAGATCAGCCAGATCACCGTGACCCTGCTCGACCGCCCACGTCATGCCGGGCTGATCGAGGAGATCCGTGCCGCTGGCGCCCGCACCAAGCTGCTGATGGACGGCGACGTCGCCGGCGCCATCGCGGCCACTCGCGAGGGCACCGGCGTGGACGCGCTGATGGGTATCGGCGGCACTCCAGAGGGCATCGTCACCGCATGCGCCATCAAGGCCATGGGCGGCGTGATCCAGGGCCGCTTGTGGCCAACCGATGACGATGAGAAGCAGAAGGCCATCGACGCGGGCCACGAGCTGGGCCGCGTGCTGACCACCAACGACCTGGTTACTAGCGATAACTGCTACTTCGCAGCCACCGGCATCACCGATGGCGACCTGCTGCGCGGCGTCCGCTACAAGAACGGGCGCATACACACCCAGTCGATCGTGACGCGTGCCAAGTCCGGCACCATCCGTTTCGTCGATGGTGAGCACCAGCAGGACAAGTGGGAAGCCTACACCCGCTAAAAATCATTAAACGAGTCGAGCCGCAGATTTCCCGAAAGGGCGATCTGCGGCTCGACTCGTTTATGGGCTAGTTGGCGCTATTTGCCCTGTGCGCTGGCGGCAAAGAGCGTGGCCGCGCCCGGGGACGCGGATACCGCGGTCACCGGCAATTCATGGGCGGCAATGAACACCGACCCGCCACGGGAGACCTGGAGGGTCTGGGATGAGGTTTCCAGGCTGAACTCACCTGCCGTGCACAGCACCAGCGCGGCGCCGTGCAATTGCAGCTCGGTGCGAATCTGCGGCGCCGCGGTGTCCACCACCTGGAGCTGGAATTCGTCGAAGGCCGGCTGGAAGAGCTGGGAGTGCTCCGAAACCGCAGTGCCCTGCAAGAGCGGTGCCGCGGAGGACTCGGCGATGGTCACCTCGAGCAGTTCCGGAACATCGATATGCTTGCTGGTCAGCCCGCCGCGCAGCACGTTGTCCGAGTTGGCCATCACCTCGATGCCAAGCCCGCGCAGGTAGGCGTGGACGTTTCCGGCACCCAGGCTAATCGCTTCGCCGGGCTTCAAGAACACCAGATTCAGCAGCAAGGCGACGAGGACCCCGGGGTCCGCAGGATAGATCTCGTTGATCCGCACCAGCTCGGCGAACTGCACATTTTCCTGCAGGACCGGGTCCGCGGTAATGGTCCCGCAGAGCGTGAGCACCAGATCGCTGATACCGGTGCCCGAGGTGAGCACGAGATTCAGCGCCCGTGCCAGCGGGTCGGCGGACTGCAAAGCCGCAATCAGGTCTGCGGCCAGGGCCGTCTCCGTGGTGGATAGCCGGGGCAGGAAGAGGCGCAAATCCGCGATGATCTCCTCGGGCACGCGAAATCCGGAGAGCGCCACGAAATCGGTGAGCGCATAGAGCATCTCGGGCTTGTGGTTGTCGTCCTTGTAGTTGCGTTCTGCCGCATCACGGGGGACACCGGCGGCATCTTCCTTGGCGAAACGTTCCCGCGCCTGCTCCAGGGTCGGGTGCACCTGGATCGATAGGGGCTGAGCGGCGGAGAGCACCTTGAACAAGAAGGGCAGACGGCCATAGCGCTCATTGACCTGCTCGCCGAGCATATTCACCGGATCGGCCGCAATTGCCTCGTGCAGTGGCCGGCCGGAGTCGACGAGCACGCTCGGGCATCCGGGGTGGGCGCCGAGCCACAGCTCGGCCTGTGGGCTGAGCCGTGCCGGCTGACCCAGCAACTCGGTAATATCCTGCTTCGAACCCCAATGATAGTCCCGAATGGAATTTTTCAACTCAAACACGTTTTGCACCCTTCAATTTTCACAAACGATAGTGGTTTCAAAACGGTCGGGGGGTCGTAACCGTGGGCGAAACCTTGAATGCTGGTTAGGGCACCGAGCATTCGTCGTTGTTTGCAGCGATCTGCGCCAGGCGGGTCGTTTGGCCGATCATCTCAAGTTCCACCAGATACTGCTCGTCGATCGGGCTGCCGTCGCGCTGCGTGAAGGTTTCTTGTTCACCGTTGGACAGCTTCGGAGCGTCGTTGATGCTGGTGGATTCTTCCTCGGCGCTTTCGGATGGTTCGGCTGAACCTCCGGCCTCGGTGGTGTCCTTGGACTTGGCAGGCTCCTTGGATTTCTTCGATTCCTTGGGCTTCTCCGGAGCGTTCTGCTTTTCGATGATCTTGGTGATGCGATCATCGATCTTGCCGAAGTCAGGATAGGTGGAGAACGAACGCTCGAAGTCCGGCGCGCCCAGGGTCAAGCGGCTGAACGGCGTGCCCGATACCTTGTCCGCCACCGACACGAAGGAGCTGAGCTGGCTGGCGGGAATGTTCGTCTCGACCAGCTGCTCGCCTGCCTGCATGATGCTGCTGAAGTTGCTCAGAATGGTCTGCGGGGTGAACTGCTTGATGATTGCCTGCTGCAGGCACTGCTGCCGCTTGATGCGGTGGTAGTCATCGGTGAAGTCACGCGAACGAGCGAACCAGAGCGCGTCCTTGCCGTTGAAGGTTTGTTCGCCCGGGGCGAACCAATGGGTATTGACCAGCGAGCCTTCCCACTTCTTGCCGTTGTAGGGGACCCAGCCGCCAGAGTCGATGGTGACGCCACCGAGGGCGTCAACGAAGTTTTCGAAGCCGGCCATGTCGACCATGACATAGCCCTGGACCTCGAGCCCGGTGGTCCCGGTCAAGGCATCCATGGCGGCCTGCGCACCGACGTTCTTCACCGAATCCGGGAATCGATCCGCGTGGTTATCTACCGCGTCGCGGTAGATCGCATTGAACAGGCACTCGTCCCCGCAGCTGTACCCGTCGGGGTAGACCTCAGCCATGGGCGAACCCTCGGCGAAGCGGGCATTCTGGAAGTTACGCGGCACCGAGATCATCAGTGACTTGCCGGTTTTGGCATCCACCGAAAGCAGCGCGATGGAGTCGGTACGCACGCCATCTCGGTTCGAGCCGGAATCGGCGCCGAAAACCGCGATGTTGTAGCGGCCATCCACCGGGTCAAAAGCAGGACCCGCATCGAAGACCTTGACGATAGTCTCGCGTCCGGTGTTCAGGATCGAGGCACCATAGACGAAGATGCCGCTGGTCGCGATGACCGCAGCCAACGTGAAAATGGAGACGATTGCGCGCATTCCCGGTGCCAGCATTCGGGGCCGGATGATGAACAGTGTATTCAGGAACATGATCAGCCAGCCGACGGCCAGCACCGAGAGCACGATGATCAAGAACAACTGGAAGTTCGGGTGCGCAACCCAACCCAGGATGATCGAACGGTCAATGAAGTAGATGACTGCGAGCCCAATGAGCGCGGCCCAGCAGAGCATGGTGATCGTGACCGCGATGCGTCCCAGCTTGCGGTTACCCGCAATCAGCTGAGCGCTACCCGGGAAAATAATGGTCAAGACGACCAGTATTAGGGCGCGTTTGCTCCGGGCCGGAGACGAAATCGTCTCCGGGTTCCTGAGCGGACTTGGAGCGCGGTGGCTGGCAGAACCCATGTACTTTGTGACTTTCCTTAGGAAGAGAAGTTCTCGTTTGCTACCTCGGCACGCAACGCGGCGCCCTTGGCATACGCAGAATCGCGCAGCGAATCTGCGAAGGCTAGCAACTTAACCTGTAACGACTTGGCAAGCTCATCGGTTCCCGATGCCAGCATACGCACAGCTAACAGGCCGGCATTGCGGGCACCGCCAATGGAGACGGTAGCCACTGGCACACCGGCAGGCATCTGCACGATCGACAAGAGGGAATCCATTCCATCGAGCTTGGCTAATGGTACCGGAACACCCACCACCGGAAGCGGCGTCACCGAGGCGAGCATGCCCGGCAGATGCGCGGCGCCACCGGCGCCGGCGATAATCACGCGCAGGCCACGGGTGTGGGCGCGCTGGCCGTACTCGATCATTTCGGTGGGCATACGGTGCGCCGAAACGACGTCAGCTTCGAAGGGGATACCGAATTCGGTAAGCGCCTCGGCGGCCAGCCGCATAACCGGCCAGTCGGAGTCCGAACCCATGACGAGTCCGACAAGTGGTGCTGTTTCAGTCATTAGAATCTATGTCCTTGAAGATCGTGGCCCAAAATGAGCGAGCCTTGCTGAAAGCCTAGGCGGTCGGGGTGATGCCATCACGGATTAAGCTCGCGACCCGGTCGGCGCGTTCACGTAGTTCTTCTACGCGTTGGCCATCCTCGGCCACCACATTAACGTGTCCGATCTTGCGTCCGGGACGCACCGATTTTCCGTAGGCGTGTACCTTGACATCCGGCGCGGCGGCCAAGGCGGCCTGGAATGCGGAGAACAGATCCTGGTTGGCTCCGCCGAGGAAATTTTTCATCACGGTCAACCCAAGTTCGCGGGTTTCACCCAGCGGCAAGTCCAAGACTGCACGAAGGTGCTGCTCGAACTGACTGGTGACCGAACCGTTCATGGTCCAGTGCCCGGTGTTGTGCGGGCGCATGGCAAGTTCGTTGATGACGAAACCGGCACCCTGTCCCGGAGTTTCGAAAAGCTCAGCTGCCATGACGCCGGTGACGCCAAACTCTTCGGCGATGCGCATGGCAGCATTTGAGGCGGTAGCCGCGGTTTCCGCCGAGATGTCTTGGGCCGGTGCAATCACTTCGTCGCAGACGCCGTCAACCTGAATGGTGTGGACTACCGGCCAGGCTTTCCGCTCGCCGGAAGGAGTGCGCGCGACCATGGCCGAGAGCTCACGGGTGAAATCCACCTTGTCTTCGGCCAGCAGGGCGCCGTTGGCGAACCAGGCTTCGGCTTCACGCGCCTGTTCGGCGTTCTCCAACATGCGTACGCCCTTGCCGTCGTAGCCGCCGCGAGGGGTTTTGAGCACGATCGGCCACCCGGTCTGCTCACCGAAGGCAATCAGCTCGGCTACGTTTTCCACTTTGGCCCACGCCGGGTTTGGAAGTCCGAGCTTCTCAATCGCAGCACGCATCACCAGCTTGTCTTGCGCGTGGATCAGGGCCTCTGGGCGGGGCTGGACATTGATCCCCTCATTAATGAGTGTGGTGAGGAACTCATTGGGAACATGCTCGTGGTCGAAGGTCACCACGTCTTTACCCTGGGCGAAGGCGCGCAGGGTCGCCAAGTCCTTGTAGTCGCCAATGGGCGCATCGGGCACGCAACGTGCCGCCGATACGTCCGGGCCTTCGGCGAGAACATGCAGTTCAAATCCGAGGTTCAGGGCCTCTGGGGCCATCATTCGGGCTAGTTGCCCGCCGCCAATCACACCAATTTTAGGGAAGCTCACCCCTCTAGGTTATCGAAATAGTTCCGGCTTCCCGTCCTCGCGGTGACTGATTACTCACCAAATCCGGGGAATTGTCAGGAAATGCGGATAAAATAGGCAGATGTGCCCTCATGCCATTGCGTATTCGGGGCAACACTAAACCGATAACCGAGGGAACTGCACTTCCCGGGATTCTGACGATCTCTAGGTCTTGCTGATTCGAAATTGGGTCAGCAAGAGCGACGATACGTCTGGAGGAAAATGTTCGAGCGCATCTCACGAAAACTAGCTGGACTCATTTCGCTGCTCTGGCGCGAAGTGGCGAAGTTCGGCGTTGTCGGTGGAATTGCGTTCATCATCGACTCCGGAATCTATGTGTGGTTGTTGCATGGACCGATGAGCGATTCGCAGGTTAAAGCCAAGATCATCGCCGGCATCGTCGCGACCTTGTTTTCGTGGGTGGCCAATCGCTTCTGGACCTTCCGCCACCGCCGCCAGGCAAATGTCGCTCGCGAACTGGTGATGTTCCTGATTATGAACGCCATCGGGCTGGGCATCGCCGCCGCCTGTGTTTGGTTCACCAAGTACGTTTTGAACCTGACCGACCCGACCAGCGTATTTATTGCCGGCTCCGTTGTTGGCTTGGTGCTGGGCACCATCTTCCGTTTCTTCGCATACCGTTTCTGGGTCTTCGGCGCCGAGATGGATCAGGAAGAAAAGTTTGCCCACGACCATGAGCTTTTGGCCCATCACGAGAAGGCTGCCGGCACCCAGGCCGTTTCCCCGGACACCGGCACCATCCCCACTGGGAAGAGCTAATCAGCGAGTAGGTAATCGTGGCTGATTTTCTCGCCCTCGCGAAGCCGGTCGCTCACCTCCATGGTTTCATCGACCAATACGATCGTATCGCCGGCCTTCCACTGCGCCACCGCGTAAGGCAGCAGGTCAAGAACCGGGATATCTGCGCGCACCAAGATGGTGCCGCGGGCCGGTGCTTCGGCGGCAAATAATTCTGCGCTAGACAGCTCTTGGCCGCCGGCGGTGATGAGGCTGATTCGTGAGCCGGATACCGCCGAGGGGTAGAACTGGTCCCCATAGGTGCGCACATTGGCGTTGTAGTCTTCGGCCACCGGGCCTAGATCGGCGCCGAAGGACAGCGCCATGGCTGCGGGGTTGACCGCCAAGATTTCCGCAGCGCCGGGAATGCGCTCATCCGTTGGGTTGCTGGTGATCCAAAGTTGCGCCTCGGCCGCCTGGCCATGTTCGGCGGAAACCAAGGTGGCTCCGTGATGCAGGGAAGCAAGCGCCAGGACCAGGGATTTCCAGTGCGCGCTGAGATCCAAGACCACTATCGATTCTTCGTCGAGGTCGAAAATCTCGCCCAGAAGGTTTGCGCTCTTAGCGACCCAATTGTCAAAGACCTTGCCCGACAGCTCGATTCTTTCCCCGGAAGTCGAGTACCAGGTGAGCCATGGTGTGGCCGAGGCCCGGCGCGGTGCTAGCAGACCTTCGGCAAAGGCTCCCTTAGCGGAGTTGAACGGCATTTTCCACCTTAAATAATTTACTGAGAATTTACCGACAATTCGCGGAAGTTGCGACTCGCCGGATTCATTGGTGTCTTTCGCGGCGTGTTGTGCCGAGAGTTTCCTGAGAACTCTCCATAGAATATCCTCCCCGCTTGACTATGACCGAGTTACACGGCTGTAATTAGATGGTGAGTTCGGCTCGTCCATCGTTTCACTATTTCGATGGAATAAATAGAGACGTATGGATCGGGAGCACGGATGGCTCGATCTTCTCAAACCAATCGAAAGGTCAACATCAACATGACGAAGCTGGAGCAGGGGTACTCCGATTTTTCGACATCGGCTGTAGCGTCCGCCCAATACGGGGTTGAGGGTGCACCATCGGACTGGTTTGTCGATCCACAAGCTGGTGAATCCGCACGTGTTGCGGTTGCCGCAGATCTGGAGAACGCCGCAGAAGACTTCCTACGGGAGCATGCGCCAGCGGAAACCGAAGGCGGATCGACCGCAGGGTCGTGGGCTCCGGAGCTGGATGAAGACGAACAGGTTCGCGAAAGCATCAAGGCCGTTTGGCTCGGCGTCGGTGGCGAAGTCGACGAAGGCGAGCTCGGTTGGCAGGCCCGCGCTTTGTGCGCGCAGACCGACCCCGAAGCATTTTTCCCAGAAAAGGGTGGTTCGACCCGCGACGCTAAGCGTGTCTGCGGTGCCTGTGTTGTACGTTCAGAATGTTTGGAATACGCGCTGAGCAACGACGAGCGCTTCGGCATCTGGGGAGGGCTCTCCGAGCGCGAACGCCGCCGACTACGGAAACGAGCAATCTAATTCGACCGCCAATTCATGTCACCGCCATCGTTGCCGCGCACGATGGCGCTGACTTTTTACCCCGAACTTTAGCCGCACTGCGAAACCAGTCCCGGCCGATTGAACGGTACCTCGGGGTCGATGCGTCATCCCAAGACGCTTCCCGCCAGGTATTAAAAGCAAATCTTCCTTCCAACGCGACCCTGCTCTCGGCCCCGGCGGGGTCGTTGGGACTTTCGGTTCAAGAAGCGGTGGATTCCCTGCCCGAAGCTCGTGCAGATCGCGACGAGTGGCTGTGGATCATCCACGACGATTCGATGCCGGCTCCCGACGCGCTAGAACAACTGACGCGTACGGTCGAAGCCTCCGAATCCGTGACCATTGCAGGCTGCAAGATCCTGGACATCGACAATCCTCGCCGCTTGGCCGAAGTCGGGCTCAGCGTGGACCGCAAGGCGCAGCGCCTGACGATGATCGATATCGACGAAGTCGACCAGGGACAGTACGACGGGCGAAGCGACTACTTTGCCGTATCCTCGGCCGGAATGTTTATCCGCCGCGACGTCTTTGAAGAATTAGGTGGTTTCGACCCGGCGCTGCCAGGCCGCGGCGACGACGTGGATCTATGCTGGCGCAACCGCCTGGCTGGGCACCGTGTGGTGGTTGTTCCCTCCGCGAAGGTCTACCATCAGGTCGATGTGGTCGACTCGCTGGCTGGACCAGGCGAAGCACGCCGTGCTGAGGTCTTTCAGCGGCTGAAGTTCGCACCGACCTTGGTACTCCCATTTCTTTGGCTAGGCCTGCTTTTGGGTGGCATCGGGCACTTCCTTTTGGCTCTTCTAGCCAAGGATCCGGGCCATGGGTTCAGCCATTTGGGCTCGACCTTGCGGGGCTTGTTCTCGCCGGTGAAGCTGGCTTCCTCGCGCCGCGGGACCAAGCAAATCCGCAAGGTGCCGCGCGGCCAGGTGCGCAAGCTGATGACGTCGAATAGCGCCGTGCGCGAGTACCGGCGAAACCTGTCAAGCGGTGCGGACGACTCGCAGGTTTACGGAGATGGCTCCGGCGCCGAGGGCATGGTGGAGCCAAGCGGAGAGAACTTCTCGGACTTTGTCCGAATTGCTCGGCCGCCGCGGACCACCGCGGTGCTGTCACTGATTCTCGCATTGCTCATCACGACCGCGGCCTCGCTGATCGCCTGGCGTTCGCTGATCGGCGCCAACGCCCTGAGCGGCGGTTCCATGCGTCCGCTGTCGCGCACGCTCAATGAGATCGGTGCCAATGCCACCTCGTGGTGGCAGAACGCGGGCACCGGCTTCAGCGCCGCTCCAGATAACACGGACATCATGTACTGGCTGCTTTCGGTGCTCAGCTTCAACCACGCGAACCAGGCTTCGGTTGTCTTGTTCCTGGCGGCCATGCCGTTGGCGGCGCTCACCGCCTGGTGGGGCGTGGGCGTAGTGAGCCGTTCGCGCGCGGTACGTTTCTTCGCCGCCGTGATCTGGGCCTTGCAGCCTGCCCTGATTTCGGCCCTGGCCAGTGGCCGGGTGGGCTCGGTACTGATTCACGTCCTGCTGCCGTTGTTCTTCCTAGCCATGCTTCGTGCGATTAACGCGCATGTGCGCCCGGAGGGCAAGCCGGCAACAAGCGAGCAAACTAAAAAGACTTCCGCCTGGACCGCTTCGGCCTGCGCGGCACTGATCCTGTGGGTAATTTCTACCGGTTCAATGCCTTTCTTCTTGGCACTTGTGGTGCTGATCTACGTGTTGGCGCTATCGGCTCCGCGCCGGGCGCGCACGCTGTGGTGGGTTCCGCTGCCGGCCGTGGTGTGGAACCTGCCCTTGCTTTTCGAGGCACTGGGCAACCCACGACTGTTGTTTACCGAACCTGGTGCACCGCTGGCATTCAACCCGGCCCCGCTGTGGCAGATGCTTTTGGGCTTCCCCGAGGCCTTTGACGCAATGCTCACCCCGCTTGGTTGGGGAATCTTGCCTGCCGGACCGTGGGCTTTGGTCGCTGCGGCTCTGGTGGGCGCGCCTGTGGCGATCTTGGCGGTATTGGGCGCACTCGGGTCATCCTTTAGCCTGGACCCCACCATGCGGCGGAATTCGCGCAAACTCGTCTGGGCCGCAGCCTTGTCCTTGGTGGCCGGCTGGGGGATCGGTTTCATTTCGGTCTCCCTGGACTCGTCCACGACGGTCAGCGCGTACACCGCGCCATTTGTTTCCTTCGCGGTCTTCGCGATGCTTGCCGCAGCCGCCAACGCGCTGGCAGCCTTGCGCCATGAGGAGCAGCCACGCCCACTTCGCCATCCGGCGAATCGGGCAGTCTTGAGCCTGATGGCAGCGCTGAGCGTGGTTAGCGTATTGGCCGCCGGGTCGGTGGCACTCGGTGCGCAGCTGAATTCGCAGAATCCAGATGGCACCTTGACCGCGCTGAACGCCGCTCAGCGGGTGTCTCCCTCGCAGGAACGGACGATTCCGGCCACCGCGGCGGACGCCGGCCGCTCGGAATCCGCAGAGCGCACCTTGGTGCTCACCCCGCGGGCTTCGGGCGAGATCGACAGCCAGCTGCTCACCGGGTCCGGCGAAACACTCGACGCCATCAGCCGTTCCTCGCAGGTGGCGCAACTGAGCGGATCGCTGCTGAACCCCGCACGAAACGAGGCTTCGGCCACGGGCAACGTGCAGCGCGAAGCCGTGGCAATGCTTTTATCTGAATCCGCTCTCGACTCCCGCGAAGCCTTGCGGGATCTGGGTGTTGGATTTGTAGTGCTCAACGAGACCGGCGAATCCGTCTCGGCCACCGTGCGTGTGCTGGATGCCGCGACCGGCCTGGCCGCCGTGGGGCAAACCGACAACGGATGGCTTTGGCGCGTCAACTATGAAAGCTCCACGCCGAATGCGGGCGCAGGATTTGCACGCTTGATCGACAAGTCGGACCGGGTTCAGGTACTGCCCACCAACCGCGGGCGTATCCAGGATCTTGAAATACCCGCAGCCGATGCATCGCGCACGCTTGTATTGGCGACCGCGCAGGATCCAAAGCTGCGTGCCAGTATCGATGGCGCGCCGTTGCGCGCGGTAGCGTACCCCCGGGATTCGGATGCCCGCTGGGCGCAGGCCTATGAGGTGCCGGCCGAAGGCGGCAAGCTGACGCTGACCCACTTCGAACCCTTGGCATTGCCTACGCTGATCCTCGGTGGCGTCGTGTTGCTCATCGCGGTATTGCTGGCGATCCCGGTACCCAGTACCCGTCGCCTCGCTAGCTACCGAAATAGCGAATATCGTTTCCGCGCCGCCGAGGAATCGGCCGACGGGGAAGTCGACGTAGCCAGCGAGCCGGCAGAACCAGCCTTCGAAGCGGAACCCGCGACGAGCTCAACACCGTTGAGCCGTCGGGAGGCTCGCGAACGGACGCACGAGATCCGTGACACCTTGGCCCCGAAGCTCGGTGACCGTATTTCGGACACCGACACCGAGCAGGAGAAAAAGTAGTGAGTGATGAGAAGAATCCCGCTTCGGATGACGCAAAAAACGAGCATGCCGGACACCCCGCGCACGCTGCGGAACCACGTAAGGATCAAGGATCAGCGGTAGCCGATAACGCCTCCCCAGACGGCAGCGACAAGCTCGCCGCGGATGACGCAAAAAATGAGCAGGCCGGGCACCCCGCGCATGCTGCGGAACCACCTAAGGATCAAGGATCAGCGGTAGCCGAAAGCCCCTCCCCGGGCGGCAGCGATAAGCCTGCCGCTAAACCGGCCACAGCGGAAACCGGCTCCTCAACCGAACCGGCCAAGCCCGCACCGCAACCGGTGGCTGCGGCGAAGCCGGAATCCACTCCGGCTGCCGAACCTGCCGTAAACGCGCGGCAAACAAAGAGCAAGTCTGAATTGCGCGCCGAGGCTAAAGCCGAGAAGGAAGCCAAGGCTGAGGCCAAGGCAGCGGCGAAGGCTACTGCAAAAGCCGACGCGAAAGCAGCTGCCGAGGCCAAAGCCACCGCAAAGGCGGAAGCCAAGGACCGGGCCAAGGCCCAGCCGCAAGCCAAGCCAGAACCGAAGCGTCAGACTGAGCCGGAAGCCGAGGCTGATCCTGAAGCCAAGGAAGAGAAAATGGCTGCAGCCCTGGCGCAGCCGGCAATCCTAAGCGCCGCGGAAACTAGCGAGGCTTCGGTGCCCGCAGATCCGACTGCGAGCCGCCGCCGCCGCAAACTAGACGACGCAAATAAGGCAGCACGTAAGGACCAGGAAACTGCTCCGGTGCGTCGTCGTGCGGGCGCCGTGCTGCTCAGCCTGGTGGCCATCATTGCCGCCGGTGGCGTGGTCGCCGCGGCTTCGGTGCTTGCACCACAACCGTCCAATACGGCGCTCCCCGCGGCGGTGACCAGTCTTCCGGCCGGCGACGCCCAGTCGGTCTGTGCCGGAACTCCGCAACTTCTCAAGGGCGTGGACGGTACCGATCCACAGTTCGCCGCCGGTGCAAAACAAATCTCAAGCAATATTCGCACAGCCCTGGTCTCAGACTTGGGCAAGCGAATTCCCGGTGCCACGCTCCGGGACCTGGGCAGCTCAGATCCGGCCCAGCTCAGCGAACGCATTCCGGATGCTGAAGCGGCGCAGTCTCTGGGTGCCGATGACGAGGGGCTGACCGGTCGGGTTGGAAAGGTAAACACCACCAACGGCCGAGACAAGACGCAAGTCTTCTCCCTGCAACCCTTGGGTGAACTACCGTCCTGGGGAAGCGCCATGCGCAGTTTCTTGGCCAAGGATGGCGACCTCGCGGGACTGGCCGCGGCGACCTGCCAGGCGCCAGCCTCCAACTGGCGCTTCACCGGGCTGCTGACGAATACCGGTGCGACCAGCGTGCTTCACCTGTCGAACCCGACCCACACCACCGCCCAGGTCTCCATCGATCTGCGCGGCCCGGAGGGTCTGATCGACACCTCCACGCTGCAGAACATCGTGCTTGCGCCGGGAACCTCGCGGGCCTTGGTGCTTGGCGGGTACGCCCAGAATTTGGATTCGGTGTCCGCCGATATCACCAGCCTCGGCGGAAAGATCACCGCTTCGGTCCAACAGGCCGCGTTGCGCGGCCTGACGCCTTCCGGGGTAGACCTGGTGGCTGCAAATGCATCGGCAGCCAATACGCAGGTGATTCCGGGCGTTTGGCTCGGCAACAAGAATGACCGAAACGAACTAAGCAAAGATGACAAGAAACTGGTGCCGCAGCTTCACGTTTCGGCCACAGGTGCGCAGGGTGCAGGTTTCAAGGTGAAGATATTGGGTGCCGAAGGCGAAGTCAAGGCGGATCTTGGCTCGAACCTCGCGGTAGCCTCCGACGCAACCAGCGTCATCGACCTCAACGGTCTCGAGGCGGGCGCGTACTCCGTGGTCGTGGAAGCTGATGCTCCGGTGACCAGCAGCGTGCGCATGGTGCGCGGCGCGGATCCCAAGGATTCCTCGGACAACGCCTGGGCCGCCAGCTCCATGCCGTTGGCGGGAAAGCAGGTTGCACCTATTTCAGCGAACGGCACCGGTGAATTCAGCATTGCCGCGCCATCCGCCGATGCCTCAGTCGAAGCTGTTGTGGTCGACAAGGACGGGAAGCTTTCAAAGCCGACCAAACTTGAGGTGAAGACCGGGCAGAACGTGGTGTTCAAACCGAAGGAAATCACCGAAGACGCCCAAGCCGTGATCTTCTCCGCAGATGCAAACGCCTACATTGGCCAGTTGATCTTCGGGTCGGATCGTTCACTGGCCTGGGCTGCAATGCCTCAAGCCAATGTCGGACGTGACGGTATCGTCGTCAACGTCGGCGGCTAGCAGGACTAATAATCCGGGTTCTCCGGAAAATATTCGGGATCAACTTCGTGGGGCGAAAGCATCCACAAGTTAGCGACCTCGTGCACCACACACTGGTGTACGAGGTCGACTAATTCCGTGTGGCTATGACTAGCTTGTTCCAATGGCAGCCGGTAAATGGAAATCCGGGCACGGCGCTTAGCCGTTGCCGGTCGTGCAGAAGACAGCGGCATGCGGTCTCCGGCGGCTGCGGCCTGCGTCATGACCTTGTCTCCAGGTACCGGGACGATGCGAAAATCGATGATCGCGAGTTTTTGGCCCCAGCGTTCGCCTAGTCGCTGGGCGCTGGCCATCACCGCGTCGTCAAAGCGTTCCGGTCGTGTGCGGAAGGCGGGCAGGTGCATTGGCATCAACGGGCCACGCCGTCCGCGTCCATGACGGTTGCGGCGCGAGCGCTGCTGTGGTGTCTGGGGATTATGCTCCATGGCTCCACAGTAAACGTTTGCGCGAGCGAACGTGGCCGTTCGGACCAGATTACCGGGCTAGGACGGCTAGCAAGAGTAGACTTGAAGCCGTGGAAAGTCTTCGTCTTTGCTCTCGCCCCGCGTGCCGTGAATCGGCCCGCGCAACCCTCACCTACAACTACGCCGATTCGACCGCCGTGCTCGGCCCATTGGCGCAGTACCCCGAGCCGCATTGCTATGACCTGTGCGCCCGGCACGCCAACCGGCTCACGGTGCCCAGTGGGTGGAACCTGCTGCGCGGCGCCCTGCCCGAGGTCATTGAAAACGAAGATGAATTGCATGCGCTGATGAATGCCGTGCGCGAAGAACGCAAACCCAAGCACTCGGTCGAAACACCTGCACCCCGCGAGGTGCGCGGCACCCGTTTCGATTCTCGCCCACGGCTGGCAGTGCTTCCGCCGGAGGCCGAAGAAATCTAAGAATTACCACCGAGTTTATTTAGCTTCGCGTGGGATCTGACCTCCCGCTACACCGTAGGCCGCGCCGCCGCCGTCAGTTTCGCATTTCTACTAATCGGATGGGAATGACTGGCTTTGCCGTTTCCCGCACCACGGTCCTAATTTAGGTGTGGTAATGCGCGGATTGGCGCGATCGGCTGGATAAGCTGAAACCGCGGGGCCTGTTGTGCAGGTTTCGTCTATTTATGATGGTCAGAGATCGCGCGATTTGCAGGAGGACTCCTCATGGCTGAGGCGGCGAAGAACACCCCCGGTGGTAAGGGCCCAGAAGGCCCGGACATGCCCATCGCGGCCACCAATGCTGAATCGAACGAGTCGGTCACCAAGGCCACGCTCAGCCAGCGAGCCGAAGAATTATCGGCACGCCTTGAAGAGCATAAGAAACAAGCCAAAGCGCAGCAGGACGCTCGTGCTGCAAAGGCGGCGGCCGCTGCGAAGGCAGCGTTCCTGAACCCCTCAGGGGCCAAAGCAGCAGCGTCCAAGCCTGCCGAGGCGAAGCCGGCGGCTCCTGGAACTTCAGATGCCAAGCCTGCTGCGAATCCAACCACGGCGCAGCCGGCCACGAAGTCTGCGACGGCCAAACCTGCAGCTACCAAACCTGCAGCTACCAAACCCGTTGCGAATCCTGCGCCGGCCAAACCGGTGGCGACTAAGCCGGCGGCCGCAGCCAAGTCAGCAGCAGCAAAGCCAGCAGTGAGCAAGCCAGCTACGAGTGCAGCCAAGCCGAAAGCGGACGAGCCGGTAGAGGACATCATTCGAGCGATTAAACTTCCGCATGAACTCGACGCGGAACAGCAGAAGCCGAAGGCCTCCACGAAAGCCGAGGCACCCGCCAATACCGATGCGCCGCTCAACGAAACCAAACAGACGGTGCCGCCGGTCAGCGCTGCGCCAAATAAAGACAACCCAGAGACTACGTCCGCCGCAGTTGCCCAGGCGCGTTCGCGCGTCTTTGGAAACTACGCTCCGGAATCGGAGCCATCCGAGGCAGCGGTCAAACGCCGTGTGGCCCGCGAACGTGCATTAAATTCCAAGCCGCCGTTGGCCCGCACCGCGCAGGTGCTGCTTGCACTCATCTTCCCGGTACTGGCGCTTATCGCCGCGATTCGTCTGGTCGCCACCCCAGCGTTCTTGGCGCTGGCCTACGCCCGGCCGGGGTTCCCCAGCGATCAGTTCGGCTTCACCGATCCGGAGCGCCTAACCTATGGCAGCTACGGGGTGGACTACTTGAATAACTTCGCTGGCCCGGAATTTTTATCTGGATTGAAACTTCCGACGGGCTCAAGCCTGTTCACCGCCCAGGAGGTGCAGCACATGCTTGACGTGAAAAACCTGATCGGTTTGGGCTATATCATCGGTGCAGTGCTAGCGGTATTGGCCATAATTTTCATCGCCTACCTGGCCAACCGTTACTCCGGC
Organism: Glutamicibacter sp. AOP12-B1-11; assembly: GCF_052379245.1. Classification (NCBI taxonomy): domain Bacteria; kingdom Bacillati; phylum Actinomycetota; class Actinomycetes; order Micrococcales; family Micrococcaceae; genus Glutamicibacter; species Glutamicibacter sp. AOP12-B1-11. Next base: position 56,252 of record NZ_JBQSYL010000022.1, read on the forward strand.
GGAGTGCGCCGAGCGCTCTTCTCCGGGGCAATCTTGACCCTGGTGCTCATTGCCGGAATCGCGGTCATTGCCATTACCGGGTGGAACACGTTCTTCTCCGGTTTCCACCAGTTGTTCTTCGCCGAAGGCACCTGGACTTTCAACCTCAGCGACACCCTGATCCGTCTATACCCCGAGCAGTTCTGGGTCGATTCCGCGCTTGCCATCGGGGTGTTGGTGGTTGCCACCGCGCTTGTTGCGCTCATTACCTGCTGGCCAACCGGGCGTCGCCGCGAAAGCTCACGTTTGCGCCAAGAAGCGCGAGTTTACGGCTTGAACAGCTAAGGAACTACTCGGGGCAAAGCGTCCTGGAACACTTAAACCTCGGGAACCGGGCAGTACGGATCCCGAGGTTTAATTGTTAAAAGGCCTGTCAGCGACGGTATAGCTCTTGGGCTTCGGAGGCAAAATCATCCAGGACTTGCTGGCGCTTAAGCTTTAGCGAGCTGGTCAAATGTCCGGAAGCCTCGGTGAACTCGGCGGGAAGAACCACAAATTTGCGAATCGATTCTGCCTGGGAGACAGTCTGGTTTGCGGCGTCAATATAACTTTGCACCTCGGAGCGCACCTTGTCGTGCAGCGCCGCCTCGCCAAGCGTCAGCTGGCCCACATCGCGGGCCTTGGACCACAATGCCAGCTCTTCGGCATCTAGGGTGACCAAAGCCGCGATAAACGGTTTGTTCTCACCGACCACAACGCATTGGTCCACTATCCGGCCGGCCCGGACCATTTCCTCCAACGGACCGGGGGAGACGTTTTTGCCCCCGGCGGTGACGATAAGTTCCTTCTTGCGCCCGGTGACCAATAGATGACCGGCGTCATCAAGGCGACCGGTATCTCCGGATTTGAAGTACCCGTCTTCGGTGAATGCCCCGGCACTGGCTTCGTCGTTGTGGTGGTATCCGGCGAATACACCGATGCCTTTGACAAGGATTTCTCCGTCATCAGCGATCCTGACGCTGGTGCCGGGAAGCGGGCGGCCCACGGTCCCCACGCGATTGTTATGCGCCTGATTCACCGTGGCGGGTGCAGTGGTTTCGGTAAGTCCGTAGCCTTCGACCAGCTGGATGCCGGCGCCACGGAAGAAATGCGCCAGATCCTGGTTAAGCGCGCTGGCCCCGGAGATCGCGTAACCGCACTGGCCACCGAAGACCGCGCGGAGTTTGGGATAAAGTACCTTATCGAAAAATAGGTGGCGGGCTCGTAACGCCAGTGGCATCCGCACCTTTTCGCCGCGGGATTTCGCATCCCGGATCTTGGAGACCGCAATGGCGGTCAGCTCGGCGCTGTGGAACAGCTCGGCCTTGCCGGACTGCTCCGCCCTATTCAGTGCTGAGGTGCGGATCTTTTCAAAAACGCGAGGGACGGCCAGCAGAAACCCCGGCTTGACGGCGTTCAAGTCCTCCATCAACGTTGCCGTCGAATTGCTATGGGCAATGATGGCGCCACCGTGAATGCAGACTTGTTGGACCGCACGGGCCAAGACGTGCGCCAGGGGCAGGAACATCAACGTGCGGCGGCGTTCACCGAGCACCTCGGCCATGTGCTCGGCGAGGTTGTAGGCGACCATGGCGAAGTTCGCGTGGGTGATGTTGCAGCCCTTGGGCCGTCCGGTAGTGCCCGAGGTATAGACGAGGGTGGCCGTGGTTTCCAAATTCAGGCTCGCGCAGGCGATGCTGATTTCCTGTTCGGTGATCTGTGCTTCGCCGACAAGAATTTGCTGCAGGCCTGCAGCGGGAATCGCTTCCGGATCCGAGGTATGTGCTCCCTCAAAAAGGTGGATGGCGACGGATTCTCCGAGCTGGGCTGCGGCCCGGCGAACGTTGGCGCGTAGCTCGTGGTCCTCGGCGAAGACGACTCGTGCGCCGGAATCGCGCAAGATCCATTCGATTTGGTAGGGGCTTGAGGTCTCATAAATAGGTATTGAAATTCCGCCGGCGAACCAGATGGCTTCTTCCGCCAGCGCCCACTCATAACGAGTACGAGAGATGATGGCGACCCGGTCGCCGGGTCGCAGCCCGTCAATGATCAGCCGGGAGGCTAGCCGCTTTACATCACGGAGGAAATCCTGGGCGCTGACGTCTCGCCACCCGGAGGGTCGTTGGACCATGAACAAGGTGTCGTTTGGCGAGCAGGCAACCCGGTCCAGCAGCAGTGTGGTTGCGTTTACCTGGGGATCAAGGTCGTGCAGGAGCTCGACGTGCAGTTCGTGCATGGAATTCCTTTGAAATCGTTCGGGGTCAGGTGGAGCAGCCCATGGTGCAGTGGCTCCTGCGCACGGGAGTTTATCCCCAGCTAGGGATCCACACGTGCATGCGATAGTACTCATCCGAGGTCAGTTCTCCGGACCATACGGACCAGAAAAATGCCGAGACCACGAGGAGCAGCGCTACGAAGAGAGCCACGATCACGACCCGTGATCGGTAGGCCGCATCAGAACGCGGTTCGCGGGGGATGAACCTGCCAATCATATAGGTCAATGCGAGAACCATGAACGGGACCAAGGGCAGCGTGTAGAAGAAGAACATGGTGCGCTCGGGGTACATCAGCCAAGGAAGGAACCCTGCAGCAACGCTTGAAAGCAGTGCTCCGGCACGCCAATCGCGCGCTCCAAGCCACCAGAACACCAGCAAGATCATGCTCAACGTGCAGGCCCACCACATCACTGGGTTCGGCATGTCCATGATCACTTCGGTGCAGCGATCCAGCGTGCAACCGTTCTGCCCGTTGTCGTAGCCTTCGAAGTACATCAGCACCGGGCGTCCGGAGAAGAGCCAGGTCCATGGGGACGAAGCCCAGCCGTGTTCCGAATCCAGCCCGGTGTGGAAGTTGTAGCTCGCCTGGTGATAGTGCCACAAGCTGCGCAAGGTCTCAGGCAGCCAGGAGACTCCCTCGCCGGGATTGTCTACGGCCCACTGCCGGTAGCGTCCGCCGGCGGTGCTCAGCCAGCCGGTCCATGTGGCAAGGTAGGTCAGGAACACCACCGGAATCATGGTGAAAAACGAATAGATGCCGTCGCGCACGAACGCGGCCGACTGCCAGCGCTGGATTCCAACGGTGCGCCGTGCGCCGAAGTCCCAGAGCACCGCCATCAGGCAGAACACCGCAACGAAGGTCAGCGCAGACCATTTGATGCCAACCGCGCAGCCGAGCATGACCGCTGCGATGAGCCGCCAGGGGCGCCACCAGAGCACGGGGCCGAAGATGAGCAGGAACTCGTTGGGTCTGTTTCCGGCGGGCACCGAAAGTTTTCTGGCGAGCTGAGTTCGTCCGTGGATCCGATCCTTGAGCAGCGCATAGAAGGCGGCCAAGACGAAGAACATCAAGAAGATATCCAGCAACGCGGTGCGCGACATGACGATTGAATGTCCGTCGATGGCGATCAAAAGGCCGGCGATACCCGCCAGCAGATGCGAGCCGAAGAGCAGGCGGGCGCACAGTGTTGTCAGCAGAACCGCGAGCGTACCGAACAGAGCTGTAGCAAAACGCCAGCCAAAACCGTCGAATTCGCCAAAGAGCATCATGCCGAAGGCGATGAGCCATTTGCCCAGTGGCGGGTGCACCACGAAGGAGGCGGTATCCTTCAGCTGCGGATCGCCGGCAACGAATTGGTCGTTTGATTCGTCGACCCATTCCATCTCGTAGCCGAAGTGCAAGAGCGAATAAGCGTCTTTGACGTAGTAGGTCTCGTCGAAGATCAACATATTCGGATGCGCCAGGTGCACAAAGCGCAGCAGACCACCGATAACGGTCATTACCAGCGGAACAATCCACATCAATGCACCAGAGGGCGCCGCAACCGGCAATAACCTTTGTTTGAGGTTCTCAAAGGTGAAGGCAACGCGCGCGGAACGCACGTGCCCGGTATCTGGGGTCTTTGCTGCAGTGGTGCTCATCGTTGTTCATGCTACCGGCGTAACCCTGAGAATGTGTGCTTTTGGTACTTCGCGTAGGCTAAAGGATGTGCAGAACTCAGATAATGAGGGCGTAATCGTCCTGGGCGCCACCCCAATTGGCAACTTGTCCGACGCTTCGCCACGGCTCCGCGAAATTATGGAAAGTGCCGACGTGATCGCCGCCGAGGACACCCGCAACTTCCATCACCTAGCTCATGCCTTGGGAATTAAACCCGCCGGGCGGGTGATGAGCCTGCATGAACACAATGAGGCCCATAAGCTCGGCGAAGTGATCGAACTGGCTCGCGAAGGAGCCACCGTGCTGGTCGTCTCGGATGCCGGAATGCCTGCGGTCTCTGACCCGGGCTACCCCTTGGTGGCAGCCGCGATGGAAGCAGGCATCCGGGTCACCGCGGTGCCTGGGCCTTCGGCGGTGCTGACCGCCCTGGCGCTATCGGGACTGCCCACCGGACGTTTCACCTTCGAGGGGTTCTTGCCGCGCAAGGCTGGTGAACGGCGCAAGCGCTTGGGCGCGCTACTGCACGAGGAGCGCACCATGGTGTTCTTCGAAGCCCCGCACCGGGTCGCTGACTTCTTGGCCTCGGCGATCGAAGCCTTCGGCGCGCAGCGCCAGGCGGCGGTGGCCCGAGAGCTGACCAAGAAATTCGAAGAGGTCCGCCGCGATGAGCTCGGTGCGCTCAAGGCATGGGCAGATGAAGGTCTTCGCGGTGAGATTGTCGTGGTGATCTCCGGTGCTTCGGCCCCGGAAACGGCCTCCATTGAGGATCTGCTTCCCAAGGTCTCCACGCTGGTTGCGGACGGGATGCGCATGAAACAGGCGGTGGCCGAGGTCGCCGAAGCCGCCGGGGCGAAGAAGCGGGACCTGTACGAAGCGGTTCTGGCGGAACGTCACGAAGCGAAAAAATAGCCGAAATCGCTTAGGCTGAATGCACAATGAAACAACGAGTTTGTAGTGCACCAGGCGATTTACAGCCGTTCGAAACCAGCACTAGCGTTGTGATCAACGAAGATTCCTTTCATTTACGACTTTCAGGAGAACCGCGTTATGTCGATTACCGCTGAACGCGAAGCAGAACTGCTCGCCAAAGTACCCACCGGACTGCTTATCAATGGTGAATGGCGAGATGCCTCAGATGGTGGCACCTTCGACGTACTTGACCCAGCCACCGGTGAAAAGCTGGCAACGCTGGCCAGCGCCACCAGCGAAGACGCGATGGCGGCCTTGGATGCAGCCGACGCGGTCCAGGCCGAATGGGCGCTGACCGCTCCACGCGAACGCGCCGAAATCCTGCGCCGCGGCTTTGACTTGGTCACCGCGCGCGCCGACGATTTTGCGTTGCTGATGAGCCTGGAAATGGGCAAGCCACTGGCTGAGGCCCGCGGCGAGGTTACCTATGGTGCCGAGTTCCTGCGCTGGTTCTCCGAAGAGACCGTGCGCCACTACGGCCGCTACGTCACCACCCCGGAGGGCAAGAACAAGGTTCTGGTCCACCACAAGCCGGTGGGTCCGTGCCTGCTGATCACCCCATGGAACTTCCCGCTGGCGATGGCCACCCGCAAGGTCGGCCCGGCAATCGCCGCGGGTTGCACCATGGTGCTCAAGCCTGCGAAGCTCACCCCGCTGACTTCCCAGCTATTCGCCGCCACCATGATGGAAGCCGGACTGCCGGCAGGCGTGCTGAACGTGGTTTCGGGATCCTCGGCATCGAAGATCTCCGGCCCGCTGATGCAAGATGATCGTCTGCGCAAGGTCTCCTTCACCGGTTCCACTCCGGTCGGCAAGCAGCTGATGAAGGATGCCGCAGACAAGGTGCTGCGCACCTCGATGGAGTTGGGCGGCAACGCACCATTCCTCGTCTTCGAAGACGCTGACCTGGACGCAGCCGTCGAAGGCGCCATGGCCGCGAAGATGCGCAATATGGGCGAAGCCTGCACCGCAGCGAACCGCTTCCTGGTACATGAAGATGTGGCCGAGGAGTTCATCGCGAAGTTCTCGGAAGCGATGAAGGCGCTGAAGACCGGACGCGGAACCGATCCATCGTCCACCGTTGGCCCGCTGGTCGAAGAGAAGGCTCGCGACGAGGTCCACGCGCTGGTGACCGATGCCGTGGCACAGGGCGCCACTGCAGTCACCGGCGGTGCTCCGGTAGCGGGTCCGGGCTACTTCTACCAGCCCACCGTGTTGGCTAACGTTGCCAACGACGCGAAGATCCTCACTCAGGAGATCTTCGGCCCGGTCGCTCCGGTGACCACTTTCAAGGATGAGGCGCACGCGATTCGCCTCGCCAACGCGAGCGAATACGGACTGGCTTCCTACATCTACTCCCGTGATTTCAACCGGATGTTCCGCGTCTCCGAGCAGATCGAATTCGGTCTGGTTGGTTTTAATGCCGGGGTCATCTCCAACGCTGCCGCACCATTCGGTGGCGTGAAGCAGTCCGGTCTCGGGCGCGAAGGCGGCGCCGAGGGGCTCGGGGAATACACCACCGTGCAGTACATCGGCATTGCCGACCCATACGCACCGGTTAAGTAATTTCGGTGATCAACGGCCGCGAGTAGTTGGCGGACGGTACTAGCCAGTGAAGCCCAACGCCTTTTCAGGTGTTGGGCTTCAGGCAATTAATCTCGCAAATTACTGTGCGTTGGTGAACCCACTTGCCTCGCGCAGTTGCCGCTCGCGCAGGGAAGCCGGGAAGCAGAAGCGGAGCACGCGTTGCGTGCCGTGCAGCTCGCGGCCTAGTTGGGCAGCGAGCTGTTCCAGCGCGGCTGCAAGTTCGGCGCCTTGTACCCCATCCGGGTGTCGATGAGCGTAGAAGCTCGCCTGGATTCCTTCGCGAAGCCTGGACAAGGGTGCTGCAAGCTGCTGGTGGTTCTCGGCCAAGCGCAGGGTGTAGTCGCTGACCGATTCTTGCTCACCTGCGGGGCTGCCGACGTCCGCACCCAGAGCACGCAGCTCATCCCATAATGCCTGGGCGCTCTCGGCACCGCCGGCAAGAACTTGTTCGATTCTGCGCCGACGCAATCGAGCGCGCTTCCAGGGGAAAACCGCCAGTAGCAAGGCGATCACCAAGACTCCAAGCACGATCATCCAGCCATAGTCTTCGGCCTGCACGGTATTTTGTTGCGGCGCGTTGGCGGTTGCGCCTTCCTCGGCCTCCGGGTCATCGAGTTCCGGGGCACCGGAAGGATTCAGTTCCTCGGGCACCTCTTGCGGCGTTTCGTTGGGCGTTGCCCCCGGGGCGTAGTCAGGTGCCTGACCTTGGCCGGGGGTCGGTTCAAAAGGAACCCAGCCGATCCCCGGGAGGAACAATTCGGGCCAGGCATGGGCTTGTTGGCCGGTTACCTCATATTCGGTGAATTCAACTTCCGGAGGCACATTGCGCCCGATCCCGTTGCCTTCGGCAAGGTCAGCAGCATTAAACGTCTCACCGGTTGGCTCGCCGGGGGCATAGCCGACCACGATGCGCGAAGGGATCCCGGACGCTCGTGCCAGCAGGGTCATCGTGGAAGCGAAATGTACGCAGTAACCTTGACGGCGATCCAGGAACGCCTTAATTACCTGCCGGTTAGCTCCGTCATAGCCTTCGCGGAGCGGCGTGCGTTCGGAATATCCGAAAGAAGCCGAACGCAGGAAATCCTGAATGGCGACGGCCTTATCGAAGTCGTTCGCCGGGGGGCCCTGCGCGCCGTAGGCTTCGGCGAGCGTCTGGCGCAGCAATTGGTCGAATTCGCCGTCGAGGTCCTCGGGCATAGAAAGATTTACATTCGCTATTTCATTCGTCAGCTCGCCGCCAAAGTAGCCAAGATTGCGCGCCATCTCCGCGCTCAAATTCATTTGCGTGTGTCCCACGGTGACTTGGCCTGTTTCGGCCATGGCATCCCCGCTGAGCCGAGCCACGGAGGTCTGCTTGGTCCAGTTCCAGGAACCATTGATGCCGGTGATATAAAAACTGCGGTCTGGCAGCGGCAGACTAGGGCTGCTGACCTGCCCATCCCAAGTCAATTGGGTGAGCTCGGGGGTTCCGTTGAAAATGTCGGCGTCGGTGTCCATCGCGGTGTCCCCAAAATACGCGGATTGGAGCAAATCTTCGCTCGGTTCCCAGCGGGTGGCGCTCAGATCTTCGATAATCGAGGTACGCAGATATACCGGTTCAGCAGAACTGGTGAGATAGCTAAAAGCGACGCTTCCATTGTTCGCTCTGAGATCTCGGCCCAGATTGAGCAGCGGGTCAACGTTGCTGGCTAAGAGGTCGCCGGAAGGCCGAGTGCCTTCGGGGAGCATGCCATTGCGAAAGCCCGGCATGAACAGGCCGCTGAGAATCATCGCGAGGGCGCACGCGGCAGCGGTGACGGCGAGGATTCCCACCTGTCGTTTCGCAGGTAATCCCGCGCCTGTAGGCTCGGAACGGAAAATATAGGGGAGCAGTGCGAAATAACCAAGTATTGCCAGCGTCATCAGCACGAGATAGCCGATGCCCGCCCCTTCTTGCTTGAACAGCGACGCGATCACCGGGGCGAAGCACAATGGCATGATCACCAGTGGCGCTAGGCGCTTGAATGATGCGAGAACCTCGACCACGAGGCTCAGCACCACCGCGAGCAAAAGCAGAACGAACTCGACATATCGTGAGTAGGCCACCGGGGGCACCTGAGTGGAGAACTGTATGGCGGCCTCGGAGGCTAGCGCACCGAACCAATCGATGAGCCTCATGGAGGGGGGATTGGCGCGCATCGTTTGGTGCCCCAGGACCGCGCCAACCGCCACAAGCAAGGCAACAGGCAATGCAGCCCAGTGCCAGCCACGGATGCAGCGCAATACCCCGGCGCTGCCATGGATGAAGACCACTGGCCAGATCAAGGCTCCGAACCACGCCCCGCCTTGGACGACTCCGCTGAGCGAGGCTAAACCAGCGAGCAGGGCAAGGCTCAGAGCTGCAGCCGCTAGCGATCGCGCGTACAGGTGATGCGTCCTGGGTTTTTTGGGCCCAGCGCCCGACGCGCTGGAGTTCGGAGCTGGCCGCTGGGTCACTGCGGCGCTCATGGCCGTGACCACAATTCGTTGATGTTGGTGTTTGCCGCCAGGAAATGCACTTTCCACCCAGTCTCGGCCAGGTGTTGCTGCACCTCGCGGTAGCGCTCCGGATGGGAGACCAGCAGGAACAGTTCGACATGGCGCACCGAACGCGCCAGAGTTGCCAGCCACGCGGCCTGATTGGTTCGGAGCTCACCGAGGATCATGATGACCGGTTCGTCGCGAAAGCCCAGCAGCAGCTTGCGCAATCCCTCTCCGAGAATTTCAGGTCCCTCGGCGGCGTTAGTTGGTGCGCGCAGCGACATTTCGGCGCTCGCGGCATGAAAGTCTTCAAATCCGGTCTGGGCGGAAGCCCCAGACAGCGAGACGCTGCCGGCCTTGAGCAGCTGTTCTCCCGAAAGTTCTCTAAAGAGCAATTGATAACCGTTGGCGGCGTAGCGTTGGCCGATACTGCAGGCCAGGGAGAGCGCCATTTCAAAACGTCGGCTGCTTGGGATCGGAGGGCCGTCGCCCTGCGGGATCCCCAGACGCAGGTCCGCGCCGTTAATATGCCAGTGCTCATAGGTGCGGTCAAAGACCAACAATGCCTGGGCAGTAGCAACATGGTTTTCTTGACGCACCATGAGCTTGCCCTGCCGTGCGGTGGCTTTCCAGTGAACCTGTCGGATCGAGTCGCCTTGTTGGTAATCACGGGTGGCCACGTCATAGTAGTCGGCGGTGGTGCTTCGGGAGAACCGTGCGTCACCGGTCAGCATCTTGTCTCCGAGCGAAGCGAAGCGTTCCAGCGGGTGAATTTCGGCGCAAACGGGGACGGGCAAGGCATCTCCCGAATCGACCATGCCGTCCACTAGGCCTAAGGGGTCAGAAAGAATTTGCTTTGCCGGGCCCACCAAATGGATTCCGCGGGTGCGGAAGATGAGCTCGTACACGGTCTCTCCGGGACCGGTGAATTCGGGGCCCGGCCCAAACTCGGGTGGAAGCGATTCCTTGACCTTCGCATTCTCCGCACAGGACAGCTGCAACCTGGTGATGTCACCGACCACCGGATTTGCGGTGAGCAGTTTGCGGGTCAGTTTGGATTTATTGCGTAGCCGCAATACCAGCAACCAACTGACCAAGGCCACTGTCAGCAGTCCGATGCCCAAAGCCATCATCTCGTGGCGGCCCAGGATGTAGGCCAGGAAAATCAACAGGGCTCCGCTGCACAAGGTTGCCCAGCCGCGCACGGTGAACAGGTCAAGTTGGAACCGGCGTAGCGTTGCGGGCGTCGAATCCGTGCGTGTCCACGACAGAGCATCGCGCGAGTCGAACCGCTGCATTTTTTCCATGGCGTGCCTTGCCTATCCGACTGGTGTGGCGGAAACAAGCTCCTGGATCAAAGCAGCGGGTTCCACGCCTTCGGATAATGCCCTGCGGGTCAGGATCAGCCGGTGCGAGAGCAGCATCTCGGCTACTCCACGCACATCTTCGGGCAATACATGATCCCGTCCGTTAATAGCCGCATGGGATTTTGCGGCGCGGACCCATTGCACGAGCGCACGAGGCGAAGCGCCCAACGAGATATGCGGATGGTCGCGGGTGGCCCGACCCAAATCAACGACGTAGCCACTCAACCGATCGGTAACGGTCACCTGCCTCACTTGTTCGATCATTTGCCGCAGTTGTTCGAGCTCAAGCACTGAGCGCAGCGAGTCAAGCGGTTCGGCTACATGGTGGCTGGTGAGCATGGAAATTTCTGCTTCGCGGTGTGGGTAGCCCATCGAAATTCGACCCATGAACCTGTCCCGTTGTGCCTCTGGCAGCGCGAACGTACCTTCCGAATCTATGGGGTTCTGTGTGGCAACGACCATAAATGGCCTCTGCAATGGGTGGGTAATCGAGTCCACGGTGACCTGCTGCTCTTCCATGCACTCAAGCAGGGCGGACTGGGTCTTCGCGTTTGCCCGGTTGATCTCATCCGCGATCACGATATTTGCAAAGATTGGGCCGGGATGGAACGTGAACTCATGATCTTGCGGGGAGAACACCGAGACGCCGGTAACGTCGCTGGGCAACAGATCCGGTGTGAACTGGATTCGGTGCACGGATCCGTTGACACTGCGGGCCAATGACTTGGCGAGCATGGTTTTGCCGACTCCGGGAACGTCTTCGAGCAGCAGATGCCCTTGCGCGAGGAGCACCACAATGGTGTTGGTAATTGCTTCGGGCTTACCCGCGATTACTGTCTGCACAGCATCGAACATCCGTTGGTAATTCGACCTAAACGTCGAATCTACCAAGGGGAGTGTTGGGTGGGCACTCATGCGCATTCTCCTGGCTGGGCAACTTATCGTGCCGAGGTCATCTTTGACACGCTAAGCAATTCCCGTAGCTTGTGTTCACATCATATGGGGTTCTTTTCTCCACGAATAGCTTCTAAATACCTTGATTCTTTCCCTGTGTACCGGTGGTGGAAGAATTAGACCCAAGAACTGACAATATTTATGACGAAAGGTCCGGTGCGCAGATGAGCGAATCCGATTTCTCACGGATTCCCGAGGGGTACCGTCCGGCAGAAGAATCGAATTCTTCACCTACCGGGGAACGCGCCCGCTCGGCAAAGACAGAAAAGAACGGAAGCAAACGAAATACCCGTTACCCGGAGGCACCCGCCCCGCTGCCGGTACCGGTGATCGACAACCATACGCATCTGGATTTTCGCGATGGTTCGGTGAATGCCAGTGTGCAGCAGGCCCTCAGCGCGGCCGCAGCGGTCGGGGTGGAGGGGCTGATCCAGGTTGGCTGCGACGTGGAATCGTCAAAATTCGCCGTGCAGGCGGCCAAGGACTTTCCAAACATCTTGGCTGCGATCGCTATCCACCCCAATGATGCCGCACGCCTAGCGGAGCATGGCGAACTTGAGGCCGCGATTGAGCAGATCGAGGAGTTGGCGGCAAACGAGCGGGTGCGGGCCATCGGTGAGACCGGGCTGGATTACTTCCGAACGGGCGAAGCGGGGCATCATGCGCAGGAAAAGTCCTTCCGCGAGCATTTGCGGATCGCCGTGGAACATGGAAAAGCAGTCCAAATCCACGACCGTGACGCACATCATGATGTGGTTCGGATCTTGAACGATGCGCCGTTGCCCGAGCGCGTGGTTTTCCATTGCTTTTCCGGCGACGCCGAGCTGGCGCGGATCTGCAATGCCAACGGCTGGTACATGTCATTTTCGGGGACCGTGACCTTCAAGAATTCAACAGATCTCCAGCAGGCCTTGCGCCTAGCAGACCCGCAGTTGTTGCTTGTCGAAACGGATGCGCCGTTCCTGACGCCACATCCTTTCCGGGGGCGGCCAAATGCGAGCTACATGATCCCCCATACCGTCCGCTTTATGGCTGAAACCAGGGGTGCTGAATTAGCTCAATTGTGCGAGCAGCTAGCCGCGAATACGGGTGCGGTGTACGGCGCATTGTAGTCCTGCCGGGTGTGGTTTCCGACATATAAAGGTTGCGCCAATTATTACAATTCGGTTACGGTTATTGGAAAGCGTTGAGTTGCGAGCGCGCCCTGAGCCGGTCGCAACCTAGTGCGTTGCCGTATTTCCGTAGGGGACTAGATCCTCCGTGGATCGGGTGACGCGCAAACTGAATTTTATACCGGCGGCCTGGCCGCCACGGTTGAGCAAGACTTACCGGGAGTATCTTCCTGGCGTTCGACCTACAAACGATGGGGATCTCACTACCGTGATGCACTTGCTCAAAAAAAGCTGGGTCAAATATCTGGCCCAGGCCGTGGCTGTTGCCGTGGTCATTGCCGGAGCTGTTTTTTATATTTCCGGCCAGAAGTCCGTGACCGTGGCCATTGATGGCGATGAGCAGATCTTCACCACCCGCGCAGCAACCGTGCAGGATGCCCTTGAGCAGGAAGGCATCAGCGTTTACGAGCGTGACGAGTTGAGCGTGGCCGCAGATTCGGAGCTTTCCGATGAGCAGCGCATCGAGATCAGCCGCAACAAGTCGGTACAGGTCAGCATCGACGGCACCGACCGAGTAGTGCACACCACCGGCATGACCGTGGCGGATGTCATGGACGAACTGAAGCTGGATGAGAAGTCGGAAGTATCCCTCGGCGAAGATATCGAGCTCGTCAGCCTCAGCGACGAAATCGAGATCATCACCCCTAAAAATGTGACTCTGCTTGTCGACGAGAAGAAGCAGAAGATTTCGACCACCGCGCAGACCGTCAAGGAACTGCTTGCCGAGCAGAAGGTCAAGCTCGACAAGGACGACGAGGTCAACGTTCAAGTAGGTAAAGACACCGACAAGGACGCGAAGACCAGCACCAAGATCGAGGACGACACCAAGATCGAGGTCATCGTCGTTTCGGTGAAGACTTGGGATGAAAAGCGAGAGATCGGTTTTGATACCGAGAAGGTCAAGGATTCGAAGCTCGAAAAGGGCAAGACCAAGGTCAAAACCGAGGGCAAAAAGGGCGAGCGTGAACTGACGCTTCGCCAGGAAACCCGCAATGGTAAAAAGGGCGAGGAAGAAGTTCTGAAGTCCAAGGTCACCAAGGAGCCAGTCGCAGAGGTTATTCGAGTCGGAACCAAGAAGCCTGAATCAAGCTCGGATTCCAAGAGCTCGGACTCCAAGACCAAGGCTCCAACCGGTAGCATCTCCTCTACCTGGGCGGCTCTGGCCAAGTGCGAGTCCGGTGGCAACTGGTCGATCAACACCGGTAACGGCTACTACGGTGGACTCCAGTTCTCCGCTTCGTCATGGCGCGGAGCCGGCGGAACGAAGTACGCGCCGCTGCCACACCAGGCCAGCCCTCAGGAACAGATTGCTACCGCTGAGAAGCTGCGTGCCAACGGCGGATGGGGCCACTGGCCACACTGCTCGTCCAAGCTCGGGCTGCGCTAAGCAGCAGAAAACTTTTGACGCGACGCGTCCACCCCATTCGGGTGGGCGCGTCGCGTCGCGTCAGCAGTCCTTGCGCGCTGAACTAGAATTGTAGGTGTGATGTCTAAGGAATCTTTGCCACTGCTTGGGGCTACCGAAATCCGTCGACTGGCCGAGGAGCTTGGGATACGTCCCACGAAGACCCTCGGGCAGAACTTTGTCATTGACGGAAACACCATCCGCAGGATTGTGGCCACCGCAAATGTCGCCCCGGAGGAGACCGTGCTTGAGGTCGGACCGGGCCTCGGCTCGCTGACCCTCGGAATCATGGATGCCGCGGCAAAGGTGGTCGCCGTAGAGATCGACCCGCCGCTTGCGAAGCGGTTGCCGCAGACCATGGCCGAACTCCGTCCGGGCCGCGAAGAGGACCTGACGGTGATCCTCAGCGATGCCATGAAGATCACCGAGCTTCCGGGCAATCCCACCGCCCTTGTCGCAAATCTCCCATATAACGTTGCAGTGCCCGTGGTGCTGCACCTGATGGAGCATTTCGAATCCATCACCCATGGCCTGGTGATGGTGCAGGACGAGGTCGCCGACCGGATGTGCGCAACACCGGGAAATAAGATCTACGGTGTCCCCTCGGTCAAGGGCGCTTGGTACGGCACCATGCGCAAGGCAGGGGTCATTGGCATGAACGTCTTTTGGCCGGCCCCCAAGATCCATTCCGGCCTGGTGGCTTTCACTCGCGACAAGGATCGCAGCGACGCACCAGACCGCAAGGAAGTCTTTGCCATCATTGACGCAGCCTTTGCCCAACGCCGCAAGACGCTGCGCGCTGCCCTGTCCGGGTGGGCCGGATCCGGCGCTCGCGCCGAGCAGATCCTGCACGCTGCAGGCATCGACCCGAAGGAGCGCGGGGAGAAGCTGGACGTAGACGGATTCATCTCGATTGCTCGTGCGGCTCACACGGTGCCGGCGCTCGTGCAGACCGAAGACTAACGATGGCCAAGCAACGCGTCATCGCCACCGCGCCGGGAAAAATTAACTGCTATTTCCGGGTGGGACCACCGCGTGAGGACGGCTACCATGAGGTCGCCAGCCTGTATGTCGCGGTATCCCTGCTGGAGCAAATCGAAGCCACACTGCGTGCAGACGGTGAACTGCAGCTGAGCCTAGAACCGGGCTCGCCGGTAGTTGCCGATCCGGAAAATTTCCCGCTGGGCCAAAATAACCTCGTGTGGAAAGCCGCCGAGCTTCTCCGCGAGCATACCGGTTGCACCTTGGGTGCAAACCTCCACATCACCAAGCGCGTACCGATTGCCGGCGGGATGGGCGGCGGTTCCGCGGATGCCGCGGCTGCTCTCGTTGCCTGCAACGAGCTGTGGGGGACCGGACTGGACCGTGAAGAGCTTGGCAGGCTTGGCGCCCGGCTCGGCGCCGATGTGCCTTTTGCGCTCATGGGCGGTGCGGCCATCGGCCTGGGCATCGGCGACAAACTCGCCCCCTTGCTGACCCGTGCCAAGACGCAGTGGGTATTGATCCCTGCCAGTTTTGGCTTATCGACCCCTCGCGTCTATTCGATGCTCGACCGGCTGCGCGCCGGCCAGTGTGTTGAGGTTCCACAAGAGATCGATCCACAGGTTATTAAAGCGCTGATGGAATCGGATACCGAAGCGCTGTCGCAGCTTCTGGTCAATGACCTGACGCAGGCATCCTTGGCCTTGGCTCCGGAACTTGGAACCGTGCGGGACCTCGCCGAAGGCGCCGGCGCGCTGCGGGCCATGGTGTCCGGGTCGGGACCGACCTTGGCCTTGCTAGTGCGCGATGCCGAACACGCCGAGCAGGTGATGACGCAGCTCGGAGACGAGGTGGGAGTCGCCACCATGATGGTCAGTGCTCCGGCACCGGGCGCGCATGTGGAGCTTTCCGAATAGCTTCTTGAACCCTTGCCAGGGTGGGTGCCGTGACTCTAGAGTGATTTCGGAACCATAAAGTGAGCGTGGTTCATTTATTCGTTGTGGAACGAAGGAATCACATGATCAATGGCCACGTATCTCATTGGTGGGAACGCCTTGGATTACCCACCTCGCGGGAAACTCTGCGCGGATCCCATGCATTTGACGTTGCCATTGTGGGTGCCGGTTTTACCGGCCTGTGGGCCGCCTACTATTTGAAGCACGCAGCGCCTAGCCTGCGGATCGCTATCCTGGAGCAGCGCCATATCGGGTATGGGGCGTCCGGACGCAATGGCGGCTGGCTGACCAACACCATTACCGGTGGACGCGAACAATATCTGAAATCCCACGGCCGGCAAGCGGTCGACGACTTTCAGCTGGCCATGAATCAAACCATCGACGAAGTGGTGCGGGTCTGCGCCGCGGAGAACATCGACGCGGACATCCTGCAGGGCGGCGAATTCGAGGTTGCGTACAATCCGGCCCAAGAGGCACGATTGCGCGCTTTCGTGACCGCCGAGCAGTCTTGGGAGCACAGCGGGGTGCAGCTGCTGGAAAGCTCCGAAGCTGCACAGCAGATCAATGTCGCGGGCACACTTGCCGCCGCCTGGCACCCGCATGCCGCTCGGATCCAACCGGCCAAACTGGTCAGTGGGCTGGCACAGGCAGTCGAATCTCTCGGAGTAGAAATCTTCGAGAGCACCAGGGTCACCGAGATCAGTTCTCACCGACTGGATTTTGCTGGTGGAACCGTCACCGCGGACTTCATCATTCGTGCGACCGAGGGCTTCACCGCCGGAATTAAAGGCCATAAGCGCTTGTGGCTGCCGATGAATTCTTCGATGATTGCCACCGAGCCGCTGGATGCATCTTTCTGGGATGAGGTGAACTGGAAGAACGGCGAAGTGCTTGGCGATTTTGCCCACGTGTACATGTACGCCCAGCGCACCGCCGATGATCGGATCGCCATTGGAGGTCGCGGAGTTCCCTACAAATTCGGGTCGCGTACCGACCTTGATGGGATGACTCCAGCGGTGACGGTCAACGGACTCCAAGAAATTTTGCAACGGCTATTCCCGCAAGCCAAGCAAGCGGCGATCGCTCATGCCTGGTCCGGGGTGCTCGGGGTTCCGCGAGATTGGGCCGCCACCGTCGGTATGGATCCGCGCACTGGAATCGGCTGGGCCGGGGGATATGTGGGGACCGGCGTGGCTACCACCAACCTTGCCGGTCGAACCCTGCGCGATCTGGTCTTAGGCCAGAATACCGCGCTGACCAATTTGCCCTGGGTCAACCACAAGGTGCGGCAGTGGGAACCCGAACCGCTTCGTTGGATGGCCACCACGGGGCTCTATGCTGCCTATGGGATGGCGGACCGGGCCGAATCCAAGGGTGGGACGAAGACCTCCGCCATAGCGCACCTGGCGGATCTGGTGACGGGGAAGAGATAGGCGAGTTGCCTGGCTGCTGCGGAGTGCAGCGCAAGCATCGTAGATGCCGCAACCAAGGCGGTCGCCGAATTCACGGCAGCACACAGGCCAACTCGCACCTGCTCGCGGGCCTTCCCCAGTTCCTTCGACGATTCGGGGAAAGCCTCAGCGATTTTAAGCGGCGAAAGCTTCCCATCCACTAGCGAAGCATGGCATTCTCAGTAAATGACTGTGGAGCACCGTGGGTCCCAGGCGCTGTTCCAAGCGGCCCTGGCAGCTGGGGAAGACCCAACCAATAAAGCACGGGGCCTCAAAGCCCTGCATCAGAGCTGGGCCGAAGGCACGCGCATTCCCTCGCTGGTTCGACCCGTGGTGGCTCGTTCCTGGTCGCGCGCCGGAGCGCAGTACAAGGACATTGTTCCCCTGGACCTTGCAACTGTCCGCGAGCGGCGGGAATCCAATGAGGAATTGAACGGACTCGTTGAGCTGTTCAAGGACCGGTTGCTGTCACTGGCCACGCAGGCTGGAAACCAACTGGTGATCTCCGATAGCCAGGGGTACGTGCTTTGGGTTCTGGGACCTTCGATGATCCGCCGGAGAAGCGATGACATCGGCTTTGTTGCCGGGGCCAGATGGCGGGAAGGCGACGTCGGCACGAACGGCATCGGCGCCGCAATGGCCGAGCGGACGCCGGTGCAAATTTTTGGTCCGGAGCATGCTCGCGAAGAACAGCATTCCTGGGTCTGCACCTCGGCGCCGGTCAGCAACCCTGCCACTTCATCCTTGGTCGGCACCATCACCTTGGCCGGATCATTTCGCACAGCTCACCCGCACTCGCTGGCGCTGGTTTCATCCGTCGCCCACGAAGCGGAACTACTGCTGCGAGGCGAGCACGACTTAAAAATGCAACGGCTCGAACTGGCAGCAACGCTGCCGGAGGGCGCATACCTGCTGGTTGATTCCCAGGGTTCTGTGGCGTCCGCTCGTGGATACAGCATCAGCGGTAGAATCTCCTTGCCACCGGCCTTGGAAGAAGGGCGCAACTGGATCATTGGCATCGGTGCGGTGGATGCGCGCAGAACTGCCGGCGGCTGGCTCCTGCAACGAGCCGATGAGCAAGTGACGCTTGAACTCTGCGCCGGGGGCCTCCAGGAAGCGCTGGTGCATACGCCAAGCGGAACGACCCGCATTGGGCTCAGTGCCAAGCACTGGCAAATCTTGGAGCTTCTGGCGAGCTGCCCCGCGGGAGCCACCGCGGCGCAGCTCCAGGAACTGTGGCCTGCGCAAACGCCCAACGTGACTATTCGAGCCGAAATCTCCCGGCTGCGTGGAAGGCTGCGTGGCCTGATTGCCTCCCGGCCCTATCGGCTGATGGTACCGGTGTACCGCCAACCTTGATCCCTGGAGGCATGCAACCTTTTGCAACGCTTCCATTTTGTGATGCAGGTCATAGCCTTGCTTCAGGGCGGCAGAATAAGCCGCATCATTTCCCGGACTCCCGATGAATTGAAGTGATGGCTATGGCGAACAACGATCCACTGGCGCAGGCTCAAGAATGGTGCCGAGCGCTGCAGCAGGCCTTGGAAGCAGGCGATGTGCAAGGGGCCGCGGAGCTCTTCGGCGAGGAATGCTATTGGCGGGACCTCACCGCATTGACCTGGAACCTGCACACCAGCGAGGGGCGCGAAGACATCGCGAAGATGCTGCTCGGCGTCGAGCGCGGGGCATGGCCGCGAAACCTGAAGGTGACCAGCGCACAGGACGCCGATGGAGTCGTCGAGGCCTGGTACACCTTCGAGAACGATGCCATCAACGGGCTCGGGCTCTTCCGGCTGCGCGACGGCCGGTGCTGGACCCTGCTGAGCACGGCCCAGGAACTGCGCGAATATCCCGAACCTGCCGGGTCCAGGCGCGAACTCGGGGCCGAGCACGGCTCGGCCATGAGCAAGGAGAACTGGCTGGACCGCCGCGAAGCCCAGCGGCAAACACTGGGAATCACCGAGCAGCCGTACACTCTGATCATCGGTGGCGGCCAGGGCGGCATCGGATTGGCCGCACGGCTCAAACGCATGGGCGTCCCGGCCCTGGTCATCGACAAGCATCCGAGGCCGGGGGACCAGTGGCGCTCGCGCTACCACTCGCTGGCCCTGCATGACCCGGTCTGGTATGACCATATGCCGTACATCGAATTTCCCGACCACTGGCCGGTGTTCACTCCCAAGGACAAGATGGGCGACTGGTTGGAAAGCTATACCAAGCTCATGGAACTGGACTACTGGTCCCTGACCGAAGCGACCAGTGCGAAGCAAGACCCGGACGGCGACGGCTGGATCGTCGAAGTCGAACGCGACGGGGTGCCGCTCACCCTGCGTCCCACCCAATTGGTCCTGGCCACCGGAATGTCCGGAATCCCCAGCGTTCCCCGCTACCCGGGTGCCGAGAGCTTCGCCGGGGAACAGAGTCATTCCTCGAAGCACCCAGGCGGTGAACGCTACGCAGGGAAGAACGTCGTGGTGATCGGTGCGAACAATTCGGCCCACGATATTTGCGCGGATTTGGTCCAGAACGGTGCCAAGCCCACCATGGTGCAGCGTTCCAGCACCCACATCGTGCGTTCGGAATCCTTGATGAATACCGTGCTGGGGCCGCTGTATTCCGAACAGGCCTTGGCCGCAGGCATCGATCACCACAAGGCTGACCTGATCTTTGCTTCCATCCCGTACAAGGTCCTGCCGGATTTCCAGCGTTCGGCGTTCGACAAGGTCCGCGAACAGGATGCAGAGTTCTACAAGTCCCTGGAGGACGTGGGCTTCGACCTCGACTTCGGCGATGACGACTCGGGGCTGTTCCTCAAGTATCTGCGCCGCGGCTCGGGCTACTACATCAACATCGGCGCGAGCGAGCTGGTGGCCGATGGGTCCATTGCCTTGGCCCAGGGCGAGGTCTCGCACTTGACCGAGCACAGCGTGATCCTGGCCGATGGAACCGAGCTGCCCGCCGACGCGGTGGTCTACGCAACAGGCTACGGGTCGATGAACGGCTGGGCCGCCCACCTGATCTCCCAAGAAGTCGCCGATGCGGTGGGTAAATGCTGGGGCTTGGGCTCTGAAACCACTAAGGATCCAGGTCCCTGGCAAGGCGAACTGCGAAATATGTGGAAGCCAACCAAGGTCAAGAATCTCTGGTTCCATGGCGGGAACTTGCACCAGTCCAGGCACTACTCGAAATATCTGGGCTTGCAGCTCAAGGCCCGTTTCGAGGGGCTGCCCACACCCGTCTACGCGCTCGCCGAAACCTATCATCAAGCCTGATCAACTAGCTGTTCAAGGTTGACTTGTGAGCTGGGCCCGGAGGATCTTTAGACGCCGAAGATCCTCCGGGCCCAACTGCGCTTTCACCGAATCGTTGATCTCTTGCCCGGTGTTTAGAAGTTCTGGAAGGGGGAGCCGTCCGCAAGCCTTCCGCAGTGGATGAGCTTTATGCAATTTGATCTCCGTGCTCAACCCACCCCGGAGTGAATTTCCGGATATGCCGATTCAGATTTTTCACGGCGCTGGACCTGCCGCGCTCGCTCGCCTGTCGATAAGCGATCAGGATCCAATCCTTCGCCAGATTCGGCCCTGATCCGCCGGCCGGCGTGGAATGAGTGTTGATCCGCAGCGGCGAGACGAGCCACCACTTCACGATAAAAGCATTGTGAGCTGAATGATGATCCATTCGCGAGTGCGGAAAACGCCCCGGATTGGATCCGGCCAATCTGCTGAGCAAAGCCTAGAAGGCCTGGCGCCAGATCCGCGGCGCGTCTTCGCTGCATTCCATTCGGAGC
>NZ_JBQSYL010000023.1:0-75823 GCF_052379245.1 Glutamicibacter sp. AOP12-B1-11
TTAATGGCAACACCATTTGCGCCCTGCAAAACGATCGAGAACAGGCTATGCCATCGGGGATCGCTCTTGAAATCAGGTATCAGCCCCTCAGCCACTGCCGGGTCAATCTCCGAGAGCGCATCATGAGTGCGAGTAGCAAGTTCTGTGGCACGCGTTCTTACGGCTTCAACGACATCTGTCAGTAATGACTGAACAGTCTCTTCAGCTAGCGCAGCAGCGATCGCGAGCTTCATCGGTTCTTGAACCTCATCGTCTGCGTCGGTGCTTTTTCGATCGGACTGGAATAACGCGAAATGAGGAAGGTATGTTGAGAGCCTATTCCAGATTTTCACTCCATCCTCTTTGCCAAGTGAGATTGCTGCCTCGGCCAATTCGAGCTCAACTGCGTTCCATAGGGCTGCTCGTAGTTCAGGGTTGGTTGATTTGTTTACGCCTGCAAAAGTCTCGGCGTCCAAACGATCTTTCGCCAGCTTTTTGAGGCCTGTATTCCCGAGTGTGATTAATTCACTTAGCCCGTCATTTATCGGATGCTCGCAGACCGCATAGATTTCTTCTTTGGGCTTCGAACCGGAGCAGATCCATCTTCTCCTAATTTGAAGATGGCCGTCAGCGTCCAGAAGATGTTCAGCTTCAAGGCTCGTGTTGGCTTGGGCGTCAAGAACGAGGTCGGCGGGCAGCTCGGAGAACTTGCAGCTGATTTGGAAATAGTTTTCGTCAGTCGCAACATTCTTGTCAGTGACGTCAGCTTTCACGACGGCGCCACCGAAGAAGATGTCAAGTGCTTCGAGAATCGTTGATTTTCCAGCGTCGTTGCGTCCAACGATGGTGGTCAAATCTCCGAACGAGATCCACTGTTCCTGTTCGTAGCCTCGAAAGTTCTTCAGACCGACTGCAACTAGTTTCATGGTTGGTTTCCTTCAGAGCAATAATTATGGGCTCTTCAAGTCAACCATCGTTGTCCTTCGTAAGCGACTAATTATGAAATCGCGCAAATGAAACAGACAGGAGAAGCTCGATTTCCTCAAACAATTATACGTTATTCAACGCGCGATGTTGTAGCTACCACTGAACAGCTTCTATCGCCATTCAGCTGTCCGGGTAACCAAACGAAATCACATTGCGCTGAACGCACCACAGGAGTTTGGCTGTTCATTAGAGCCTGGCGCGGTCGCGATTTGCGAGTGTAGACGCTAGACCGATGATGGTCTCAACCGCGTTCTCCCTTATCCTAATGACAAAACAGGTTACTTTAAGGAAGAAAAATGGCTGCACGCTGGGGCATAGGTGAATGGTTCGGACATGATATATCAAAATTGACCCCAGGGGAGCGAGCCCACCTGGCACAGTTAGCCCTAAAGCAGCCTGGTACTGAACCTCCTATCTGCCCTTTCATGCAAAGTGTTTCTCCAGGCGCGTTGTGCAATAAAGAAGGCGGAGTGTGTTCTATGCGTCAGTATGAAGAAGGGCCAGTTCGGTTGGTGTCTTCCCAGCCAGCGACAACTTGTCCCAGTAGGTTCTTAGAACAAGGAACCGAAGGATCGATCTTTACCCAGATTGCCAAAGTCTTATTTAGCTCTACCGACGATATCTGGGTCATAAAGGAGATCCCATTTCTTCAAAAGATCAATCAGGATGGTTCCAAGGAGCGATCGGCGAAAGCCGGACGTATTGACTGGGTCATTGCTAAGGGCCAGCCGAAGCAGACTGGTCAGGCTTTGGAATGGGCGGCCGTTGAGACACAGGCGGTGTATTTTTCTGGCGGTAAGTTTAAGCCGGACTTTGACTCATACTTGACTGCACCACAGGGATTAACTTTTCCGCATGAGCAACGTCGTCCAGACTATCGGTCGTCTGGTGCGAAACGTCTTGCGCCGCAACTGGATGTGAAAGTTCCAGTGATGAGACGTTGGGGTAAGAAAACCGTAGTGGTAATAGATAAAAGTTTTGCCGACGAAATGAGTCCCATCGACGTCATCTCAGATGACGTCGATGGGAGTGAAGTAGTTGTTGCAATTGTCTCTTATACTGATGAAATGCACCTAGTGCTTAAATCGGTGATTCTTACCGAGCTTACTTCAATAGTGTCAGCCCTTCAGGCAACTGCACCGGTCGGGAAAGCGCAGTTCGAGAAAGAATTGAAAAGCGCTTTGTTAGATCCCAAACAGTTGAAGGTACACAAGCCGAACTAAGCTTTGAAAATTGCTAGTTCACGCATCACAACATGATGGGTCGATTTCATCGCAATATCACCTGTTACCAGTCCATGCGATGCGGCCAGTTCACGGACTTCGTGGGTGTCATCGTAAGTTAGAAGTGCGGGGCCAGGGTTATCTGCCGCTGCTTGAAAGAGTTTGTCGTGATCAAGTTCGTTATGCGTGTACAGTCTCTTTCCTGCTTTCTTCCCCGCGGCTGTGTACGGAGGATCCAAGAAAAGAGCTGCTCCCTGATTGCTGGCGATAGCTTCAAAAGCATCACCTTGTTTAAAAGATATGCGGTCTTGGATCTCACGGATGGCTTTCATACGCTTAACAAGAGTCTCTGGATACCAGCGTGAGGAAAGTCCTTTACCGCTTTCACCGGCCTTAACGAGGCCGGCGCCGGGAGCTAGGATTCCGCCGCGCTGACACCGGTTTTTTACGATGGTTCTGAAAGCGCGATTTGATATGCTTCGCGGCTTGCTGGCGATGGTGGATTGCACATTTTCCAAAGTAACTGTGAAGTTTAGGATTTTTTCACAGAGCTTTTGAACATCCACGTCACTTCCGTTGATTAGGCATTCCCAAACAGATGCAACTTCATCATCAAGTTCTACAAGCTTAACCCGATTCACTAGACCCTCTTTGGCAGCAGTAAGTCCGATCATCGCTCCACCAGCGAAAGGCTCAAGGAGAACATCGGGTTTGTTCTCCATATCTAGAAGCCAGCGTCGCGCTGTTGGTACGAACCATGTCTTGCCGCCTGGGTAACGGAATGGGCTGATTTGAGAGACTTGGGCAACATTGGTGGGCGTTTTTGAAGCCATGTCGCTGATGAGTGATGCCAGGGCGGTGGAGGACTGCTCGTCAACCAGGTGAGGGCGTAGTTGTTCGAGGTTCTCGCGGTTAGATTCATGTACAAGTATGTTGGCTTGCACGATTCCTCGTTTGGCGAGGTCTTCCAACCTGCGGGCCTGTCGAGTGAGTACTTGGGGCATTGCTTGTCCTCCGTAAATAGTTACGGGTTCACATTATCAAATTTTATGCATGAAGAGCTACAGGTGTGCCGGCATGTTATAGCTTGTCGATCCAAGTATCTTCGTCACGGTCATCCCAGGCCGAACGGGTGCTTTTTGCTTGTTCGCCGGCGATGGAATCGAGAATACGATAAACGATGGTTTTAACTTCTGAGCTTTTCACTTCCGTCAGGGCTTGTACATTGCGTCCGAGTGCTTGGACGATGAGGTGCTGTCGGTCCAATTGGTGACTGATACCGGCTTTGTCGAAGGCCTGGCGTATCTCTTGGATTTCTAGTTTGTTGGCCAAAGCGTCACGGGGGAAGCTTTCGTTCGTCGGGGCATCGCCTAAAGTGAATAAGTATTCATCCATAGCCAATCATCGTACTAGTGATCTGGTCTTCGCGAGTATCAAAGATTGCTTCGAAGTCTACGGTGTTATGAATCTAACCCTTGCGATATTTTCTCAGTATGCGAATGAGTGTTTTTCAAACCTGACTCTTTTTCTACAAGTTGTGTCAAAAGAGCTTTGGTTGATTGGCCGAAAGCCCTAAAGTAATCGCACCTATGCGGTCTTGATTCCATCCGTGTGCTTTGACTTCGTCTCTAAGCTCTCGGGCACGTAACGAACGGTCTCGCCGACCTATCCCTCGTGTGCCTCGACCGTTGTTGAAACGCCGCTTATTGGTTCTGTCTTGCATGTTCTCTGCCTTGGTGCCCGGTGATAAATGGTCAGGATTGACGCAGATGGTCACGTCGCACATGTGAAGTAGTTCTTCATCGGCAGCAAGTATTGTTCCGGTGGCCAGCTCGTAGAGATACCTGTGCGGCCGCACCATGCCACCGTAGCCTTTGCCTAGATAGTAGCGTCCGTATCCATCGTCGGCGATGGCTCCAGTCCAGATCCAGCACTTCTCATCGGGGCCTTGAAACACTTTGCTGGTAAAGCGATTGGGTACTTCAAGGTCGCGTAGGTTCATTGGTTGGCACCTTTCTAAGAGTGTGCGCTTGTCCTGTTAGAACTGGGAGCGGTTAGTTTTGGGTGGCCCATTCCATGAAGTCGACGGTGTAGTCGGCGACTTCCCAGCCGCGCTCAGGATTGTCTGTCATGGCCAGGTAGTAGATGCGTTGCTCGTCGCTGTATTCGGAGTTGTAGCCCTCTGCAATCCACCGCCACACCACGGGGACTTCGGTGTTAACAAATTCATTAGTCTCGTCGTCGCTCTCAGCTCCGTGTAAGGGTTCGCGGACTTTGACTGAGGGGATAGACCAGCCGTTGCGTTCTCCCCAGACTCTCCATGGTTCGTCGGTTGTGGGGCGGTCGGGGCCTGCGATTTTGTCAGCGAGGTCGGGAGACATGAGTCCGCTGGCACGTAGTATTGCTTTGGTTTCGTTGTAGTCGGTGCCCGGGTACCAGGTGGTGGAGATTTCTACGAACTTCTTGGCCACTGCTTCACGGTTAGTGCGGTCTACATTGGAGACATCGACAGCGTATTCGGACGGGTTCGCGTCGTCGAACGGGTTCTGCCCTTCGATGATGCTTGGCATGGGTTCAGCGGATGGTTCTGTTGTTTGGGATGCTGCGCGGTCGCCGAAGATCGCCCAGGCGGCACCTGAAATCAGAACTACGGTCAGTAGCGCGATTCCGATCAGAATGAGTCGGTCTTTGAGCAGTGATCGTTTGCTGGTCATTTAGAGCACCTTCTTTGCGATCAGGATGGGCTTGGGATCTACAGTATGGCGGCGGGTCGGTGTGCCACCACTGGCTTTGAAGCCTGGTTTGCCGATTTGGAAGTGGTTGTGTGCGCCACGTGCATTGCCAGTAGCTCCCTCGGTGCAGATTTTGGTACCGGCAGCTACATTCTGACCCTTTTTGACGCTGACTGACCCCTCGGCGCAGTGATGTACTTCGATGTAGAAGCCCTCGCCGTCGATTTGTTTACCCAGGATCCATGGCCCGTACCATTTCGACCAGTAGCCGTCTTTGCCAGCGTGGACGATTTCCATGTCTACCGGTGCGACGTTCTTCCCGCCGCCGCCTGTGGAGAAGTCGATTCCCTGGTGGTTCTTGGTGTCCCAATTGCAAGTAGTACCTTGTGGGCAGGGACGCGGTCCGTAGCCGGAAGTGATTCTGGAGCCAGGCAGTGGGTGGACCCATTTACCTGACTTTTCAAACTCCACCAGCTCAATGTCTGGATTGTCGCCGTCGATTGGGTTGCATGAGCCGGATTCGGAGTATTTAGTCTGTGCGAGGTTCTTGATTTTTTTGACGTATTTTTGTGTTTCTGCGAACGGTGGAATACCGCCGTATTTCGTGACGTTGCCCTGTCCAGCGTTGTACCCGGCCATAACGAGATCGGTCAGATCATTTCCGTTTTTTCCTACCAAGCCGGAGTTTTTCATATAGTCAACGAGGTACTTTAGGTAGCGTCCCTGTGCTGCGATGGCATCGTGTCCGTTGAAACGGTCGCCTTTACCGAACTGTGCCCAGGTACCAGGCATGAACTGCGTGAGCCCTCCGGCACCTACCGGTGAGACAGCTTTTGGATTCCAGTTCGATTCAGCTTCAATTTGAGCTGCATGGATTGCAGGTAGCATCCCCGACACTTC
Organism: Glutamicibacter sp. AOP12-B1-11; assembly: GCF_052379245.1. Lineage (NCBI taxonomy): Bacteria > Bacillati > Actinomycetota > Actinomycetes > Micrococcales > Micrococcaceae > Glutamicibacter > Glutamicibacter sp. AOP12-B1-11. The sequence continues at coordinate 5,822 of NZ_JBQSYL010000023.1, forward strand.
GGCAGCTTTGGCGATGTCTTCGCGGTACTCTTCTGGAATGGCTTTCCCATCGGCCTGACATGAAATGCTGTTCTGGTTTTCTGGGTTCTCCTTGTCAGTAGATTTTGAACCTGCAACCGATGAGATGACAACGAAGAGCAGGACGATGAGCATGATAAAGCTCATGAGTCCTAGTCCGCTGACAAGTCCTATCCCCTTTTTCATTAGGATGGATCTTTCGCGCAGGATTTAATTTGTTCTGCATAGGCTTTGACCTTGTTGACGTAGGTGCGAACCTCTGGGATGGCTGGCACCTCTCCTGCGTTGAGCACTGCGGTTTCGCCAGCAACATGGGCTGCGATAACAAGGTCTGTGTAGTCGGCGCCGACACCCTGACGACCTTTGAGCGTGTCTGCCAAGTGCTTGAGGTAGACCCCTAAAGTCCTGATGTGATCATGGCCATTAAGGATGTTTCCTTGTCCATGCTCTTTCCATACCTCCACGCTGGTCAACGCAATTCCGCGACTACCAACGGGTGATACCGCGTCCTCCTGCCAATTACTTTGAACCGTGATGATTGCGGCAATGACGCTCGGCTCTAGTCCTGATTTTCGTGCGGCACTGTTTACGTCGTCCTGGAAAGACTGCGGGACTTTCAGCGATTCACAGGTGGGCACGGGGGATTCCGCGGCCACACTATTGGAGGGAGAAGGACTGAAAGTGGCTTGGTCTCGTGGCTCCACACAGGAGGTCAGCAAGGTGCCTGCAAGTAGCAGTACGCTGAGGGACAGGGCCATTTTTTTAGTTTTTTTAGTCATCACAGTTCTTTCCGTTCTGGGATTGGCGGCTTGGGACGTTTAGCTTAGGCCGTTCATGATCGCGGCTCCTGCGTGGAGGTATGCTTCCTGCGTCCTTGGTGAGAGGGCATCAAAGTTGATCATTTCCCCGGCAGGTAGCTGCTTGTCGTAGGGGATAACTTTGACTTCCCGAACCCAAGGCTCAAGGTCAGTAATGCACTCTGAGGTGCTTCGGGTGGCTTCAGAACGCGGCAGTAGCTCGGTGATGACGGCGACTGAGTTGGCGAGCTTTTCAGCGTGTCCTTGTGCGCGGAGCGCGTCAATGGTCGTCATTGCTCCAGCCATGGCATCAGACTTGTTAGCGGTGGCGATGACTAGTTCGTCGGCTGTTTGTACCGATGCTTTCCAGGTGCCGGCATTAGATGCGTTGCCCGTATCGACGACGATGAGGTCATAGAATCGGTGCAGAATTTCGTACATGCGGTCGAAAGCGCGTCCGTCGATCACTTGCTTGTCTGAGCCCTGGTCTTGGGAAGGGAGCATGTAGAACCGGTTGTCGCCTTGGGACAGCACGTATTGCTTGAGCTTGTGTGATAGCTCGGCGTTTTCGAACTGGTCAATGTCGCGGAAAAGGTCAATGGCGGTTTTGACGTTGACTCCTTGCGGGACGATCCCGCGTGCGAGCATGTTTCCGGCGTTTTCGTTGTTATCCCAAACCAGGATGTTCCCGCCACGTACACGGCCGAGAACAGCGCCTAGGCAGTAGCTCAGAGTGGTTTTCGTTGCGCCACCTTTGACGTTGGGTACGGCAATGGCCCGGTGTTCACTAAGGGACTTCTGTACGGTAGCGCGGGAGGTGCGTAGAAGACGCTCGTGTGCGCCGGGAGCCAGGCGCGCATGTAGCGTGCGGTTTAGCGTGCCACGGAGCCCTTCTTGCGCGGGAGCGATCATCTGTGACTTAGTTTCAGCACGCGTAGCAAAGGCACGAGCTGCGCTTTCGGGCTGCGTGTTTATTTCTTCCGGTGCGGCTTCTGGTTCAGGCTTTGCTGTCGTTTCGACTGGTTTCACTGGAACGGCCACGGTTTCAGGTTTCGCATGATGTGCTTTTGGTGCAGGTGCTGCAGCTGGCTCTTCGGGATCTGCTGGTTGAACTTCCTCTTGGGAATCGGCGGGGGCGCTCACCGACGCTGGCACCTCAGCGGTTAGCACTTCATAGGCAGGTATCTGGATTCCGTCGAGGGCTTCAAAGTCCGAGGTGATCAGAAGATCAGGTGCCGCTGCTCCGGGGGTTGCTGCGATGTCGTGTGATGCGGTGACGGCTTCTTCGAACGTGTCGAACTTGTAGGTACCGAGCTCTGCGCCGAAGGCGTAGCTGGTGACTCGCAAAGTGATGGCCTGACGACGCTGAGTTGGTGTGATTTTGGTCTGCGCTGCCTGCAGGGTCACGGTGTCGTTGTCTAAGGCGACAGTCCATGCACCGACCGTCCAGGGAACATCGGCGCTACGATCCATCAACAGGTGCAACGTTCCGTTTTGGTTGTTGCGCTTGTGGGTGCGCAGGACACGCAAGACGCTGGAAAATGAATCAACGGTAATGGTGGTACCGTCGCGGGATTCCAGCTCGTAGCTGGCGGGGTTCAACGTGATGTTGTGAAGGGCACTCATGACTGCTTCATTCCTTTGGGTTAGGCACTGAATTCAGCGTTGAATCTTTGCTGGCCCTCGGGATTGTGTGTCACAAAGCAAAAACCCGTGGAGAGTTGATCACCGGTGATCAACTCTCCACGGGTTTTGAACCAGGGCTTCGTGGTTCCTAACGCGATGCCCCGTGTTGGGCCGCCTGTTGCGTGAGTAGCTGCTCTTGCATTTGCTGGCGCTGCTGTTCCTCCTGCCGGTATTCCTGGGCTGCCTGGATCATCAAGTCTGGTCGCATTCCTTGCCAGGTTTGATTGCTGGTTCGGACGATTGGCAAGGACTCGTAACCTTCAGACTTCAATCGCATCAGGATCTTGGCGTTGCTCTCGTTCGAAAGGTTCACGTACTCCACGGGGATGCCTTGGCGTTCGTAGTATTTTCGGGTTTGATCGCAATAGTTGCATTCATCTTGCCCGTACACGGTGATGCTCATGGTTTTTTCCGCTCTGTTTCGCTCGTCCGGGCTGCCCGGACAAGCGCTGGCGCTGTCCTGGGTTTGCGTGGTGTGCTTTGGCTGTTGAGACATGAGTAGCCCTTAGAAAGGGTTTTCTGTTTCCACGGTATCGGTGGCCTGCTGAGCTACTTTGACTGCTCCTGTGGTGACGACTTCGTGCACTTCATCGGGGTCGGCATCTTTGTAGTCGATCCACCAACCGGAGCGGGTGATTGTCCGGGCGGCGCGAAGGAGTTCCTCGATCTTCTCGTCGTCTCCTTGCAGCTCGTCCATGCCATCAGCGAGGAGCTGGTAGCGGACTCTCGTTGCCCAGGGGATCTGCTTTTCCGAGCCGGTCAATTCGGGAAGGTCATGTTCCAGTTCGAAGGCTTCTGCTTCGGCGAGGGTTTGCGCGTTGTCCTTGGCAAGCTCTTCGCTTCCTTGTGCTTTGAAGCATTTGTTGCAGGTGAAGTTTTGTCCCATCCAGCTTGCTTTGTTGGCTCGTTTGCCAGCCGGAGTTGCGGACAAGTCCTTAATTTCAGCGTGTCCACAGGTGAAATTGATCTTGTACTTTGTTGCGACAGCCATGATGTCGTCCTTTCGTGTGGCTGATGTGTCGCGGGTGAATCTGCTTTTTTGATCCTGGGCAGGTGTCAGTTGTTACTTGCATCGTGTTTTTTCTGTTGTTGACGCATGTCTTCGAGAGTTCGTGTCGTCGCCTGCGACACGGTGTCGCGTGATGGCAGCGCTTGCACCGCTGGCGCTAGGTGTTCTGTATTGCCCCTGGTGTAAATGCGAGTCGTTGAAATTGATGCGTGCCCGAGCAGTTCTTGAACAAGGATGAGATTGTGGGTTTCGGCGAAAATGTCGGTGGCGAAGCGGTGTCTTAGGCTGTGTCCACCGGGCCGCCCGGGGCCGAGTAGATCGCTGAGTCGTTGGCTGACGGATGCTGGAAGATAATGCCCGGTGGGGTTCTTACTCGACGGGAATACCCAGCCATTCGGAATATGCGTGATGAGTGGTTTGAGCATGTCGTGGATGGGAACGTAGCGGATTTTGTCGCCTTTACCCTGAACTCTGATCTGGTCCTCGTCGAAATCGCTGGTGTGTAGTGACGCGATTTCCACGGCACGCAATCCTGCGTAGAGTGCGAGGACGATCATGATCACGTCGCTGAGCCGACGGCACCGGGCTAACGCATCGTCGATGAACTCAAACGGTGTTGGGCGGGGCATGCTGATTGGCACACGGATTTTAGGGATGGACTTCACCGGACTAGCGTCAGTTTGTTCAGTATTGTGTCCCCATTTGTAGAGCGTCACGAGGGCATCACGGACGTTCTTTTTTGTTGAAGGGGCTTTTCCTGCGTGGATGATGAATTGACTGACGTGATAATGCTGGGCGTCCCAGGGCGAGCCGATGTCTATGGTCGAAAGCCAGTTGACGTATCTATGCGCGTAATACATGCGGTTCTTGACGCTGTTCGGCATGAGGAACGTTGAGAGCCAGTTCTTGTAAGAATCAAGGTTGTAAGCAGGTTCCATTACATGATTGTGGCTATTACACGGGTGGTAGTCGAAGAATTCCTGTTTCTGTCGCGTCATAGTTGGTCATGGAGAATCGATGAAAAAAATTTGGCCCAGCCAAAGGGCTGATCCAAATCAACACGGAGTATAAGCAAGCGTCTTATGCAGTCCGCATTTTGGCGACCAAGAGTGCGACCCAACCGATGGTTCCGAGAATTGCGAGGGCCAGCATAGATCCTTCGGACTGGTATCCACTACCGCCGACGATCCCGATCCAGCCATAGGCAGCGACGAGGAACGCGATAATGATTGCGGAGTTCAGCATGGCTCGTATCGGGTTGAGGATGAACGTAATCACGCACCCGATGAGTCCTGCGATAATCCAGAAAATGGTGAACATGGCGGGTACTTCCTATCTATTCTGGTGCGGTTCGTCGTGTTAAATCTCTATCGATTGGCACCGACAGTTTGGCTACATTGCTGCGCGTTGCCGTGGGGTAGCTTTCGAGCTGATGAAAGCTGTGTTGATGAATTGTGGGGGACAGTCCTTGATGGTTTGCCAGGCGCGTTCAACTAGGGCTGTTGATCGACTTGTCTCGATGATGATGCTGTCAGGCCACCCAGTAAGGAGATTGGGGCTATATGTTGTGGCACCGGCATCTTGGGCGACTTTACCCAGGAAGCATTTGAACTTTTCTTCATCTTCTTTGCGCAGCGCACGTTCTTTCATTCCCGGCATTGGGTAGTGGTCGCGCACTAGCGTGTCTGGATAGAAATTGTAGATGACTTCGTCGTAAAGTGACGCCGATTGAGGATCAATGCGAAAGCGAAGTGGAACTGACTTGTCGAACTGTTGCCGTTTGACGGTCACCGTAGTAATCACTGCTGCGACCAGGGCAAGAATGATCAGAATCTCCATGGTGATCACGCGCCTTTAGGAGGTAGTGGAGCACTTGTTGTTTGCAGAGGACCTGTCACTTCGATTTTGTACTGCGTTGGCGATTCGGGCCATGCGGGGATGCGTAGGTGTTCTTGGCAATAGACTTCTGTGAGTTCGCCGTTGGTGTTGGGGTGGCCTGTTGTCTTGACCTGCCATAGAGCATGTTCGGAGCAGGTGCGGATCTGGCAGATGCGGTTAGACATGTTGCTCACCAGACATCTGGGTGGTTTTGCTGTAACTGATAGTCCAGATCATCCAATCCGGTGATGGATCGGTTACATAGGTTTGACTTGCGCTTATGAGGGAATCGGGCGATTCAGAGTCAAACTGATAATCGAAGGGTTACTGGTTCAAGTCCAGTTGGAGGAGCTTTCAAAAGGCCCCGGTTCTCATTGCGAGAATCGGGGCCTTTGCCTTTGAGTATTCCTGCCGGATGTTTGAAGCCTCACGCCCGCCTAGGGCGCTAAAGGGATCCACTGTTGGGGCCTATGCCTGCGCGGGGTGGTTCCACAGTCTTCGAGATTCCAAATACCAGAAATAGGTGAAGAGGCCGATCTCGTACCACTCGATGATAAATAGCGCCTGCGCTACGCCCATGAGGGTAAGCACGAGCCATCCGACGATGCCCAAAGCCATGAGTACCAGCAAGACGGCGTACTGGGTTGAACGCCCACCGCTGGTATCGGTGTCGCAGAGGTCTTCGCGCCCCAGATGGCTGGCGATGGCTACTCCCATGCTGATAATCAATAGAAACGCGGCAGCATAGTGAACACCGGCAAAGTCTGTGCCTTCGATGCTGCGCCACAACAGCAAGCCGATAAACGCGATCAGCAGCACGGTACTGACGAGGGTCAAAGTTTTACTGAGCGTGCTGAAGTGCAACGAGCGCGGCGACCACTTGCTAGTTTTCCATTCAAGCCAGACAAATACCGCGGAAACCACGAGGACGGCAAACACCGATATTTGCACGGAGCGGATCAGCTGTAGTTGACCGTGTGGGGTCAGCGTGGAGAGCGTCTCGCCCAGCCGGGTTGGAACCAAGGCTACAAATATCGCGTAGAAACCGGCAAGGTTCAGGGCATAGTCCTCCAGGGGCGCGCCTTTGTAAACTACGAGCATTACTCCGGTGGCGACAAGCATTGCGACGAATAGGTCCCGGCTAGGTCCCAAGTAGTAGGAACTGATCGAGTCTTCAACTTTTCCGTTTAAAAGCCCATAAATCACGATGGCAACAACCAGTAAAAGCGGTAGGACCAGCAGAGCTAGCCTGACGTAGCGTAGCGTGTCGCGGCCATGATCGATTTCGTCGTTGGTGCCCATACTTGAATTCTGCAACAGCAACTACGTGCTGGCTAGGAATTGTTTTCATCTCAGCGTGTCGCTGGGTTAAGCGTTTGTGCACCGTGAATCCCCGCATCGCTTAGCCGTGTGGCAGCCGGGATAGCGAATCCAGAACTTCCTGGATCTCTGGATCCTTCGAGGAGAATGTACGTATGCGCATCGAATTGTTGGTTATCGAGAATTGCCCCAACTCCGCCCTTGCGGCCGAGCGACTGGGCGCTGCCCTAGAAGCACTCGGGGTCAGGAACACGACGATACTGCAACACGTTTTGAAAACGAGCGCCGAGACGCGTGGCACTGGTTTTGCCGGTTCCCCAACGATCATTGCAGGAGGCATTGATCTTTTTCCGGCGGCGACTACGCGCGAACTCGCTTGCCGCATCTATCCGACGCCGGATGGGCTGCAAGGTGCGCCAACTGTTGACCAGCTGACCGCGGCATTGTCGGCCCGAGGCTACGGGCAGCGGCAGGCAAACCGCTAGGGCGTCTGGTCCGCGGCCCTGTACCCGGCTGGGTCCGAAAGCAACCGGGCGAATGCCAATTCGGCGGCGCCAATGAGCAATAGATCCGAACCCAGCACAGCCTTTCTGATTCTGACCTCGCGGCCTAGCCCTGCAATGGGGCCGCTGGAGACCGCATCGGTCAACCGTTCGGCGCGCATTGCGTAGATGGTTCCCAAGAAACCGCCAAGGACGATCATTTCTGGGTTGAATATATTAACGAAATTGGTAAGCGCCACGGACAGCAGATCAATCTGCCGGTCGATTTCTTGGTGAAGCTGCGCGGACTCATTGCCGGCAATTGCCTGCTCAAGAGAGTCTAGGTCGGCGCTGTCGAACTGGAGGATATCCAAGAGACTTTCAACCCGCACCTCGGCATCGAGGCAACCTCGGCGCCCGCAATGGCAGAGGACCCCGCCGGTTCTGACCAAGGTATGCCCCAGTTCTCCGGCAAAGCCCGAGGCTCCACGAAGCGGGGCACCGCCGGTGAGGATGCCGCCGCCAATGCCACTGGCGCTTCCATTGAGATAGAGCACATTGGCGTAACCTTGCGCGGCACCGTGAATGCTTTCGGCAACGGAGCCTAGGGTTGCGTCGTTTCCTACGAGTAGCGGAAGTCCGAGCGCGGGTTCCAGCAATGACGACAAGGATTCATTCGCCCATTGCAGGTGCGGTGCGAGGAGGATCTTTCCGTCGCTGTCTTGCACCAGAGCGGGCACCGCTACGCCCACGGCGACGATGCGATCCAGCACATCGATATCCGCGCGCATGCCGTCAAGAATTGCCTTGCTGATGTTGGCGGTTTCAACAGGAGTCGGTTTCGCGGCGGCTTCATAGCGAATTCTGCGATGGACCTTGCCGCCGAGCCCGACAAGCCCAACATGCACGGCATCGATGTCCGGGTTGATGGCGACCGCGACGACTTTGTCGTTGGGATGAACGAGCGGGCTGGGCCGGCCAGCCCTGCCAGCTGCTTGTGGCTCGCTTTCGAAGACCAGCCCCAGCTCGCAAAGTTCGGCGACTAGTGCGCCGACCGTGGAACGGTTAAAACCGGTGCGCTCGGTAAGTTGGGCACGCGATAGCCTGCCTTCGCGGTGCAACAAAGTGAGAATGACAGACAGATTATTGCGCCGCATGGTTTCAGGGCTCTGCACCGCCTTGGACGCACGGGGTGAGGCCGTCATCTAGTGTCCTTCAATTCTTCATTCTTAGGCTGAGCTGGCTAGCTGATGGATGAGCAACGGCGGCCAGCGACCGAGTGCCATAAATTCAATCGGCTGGGCAGGGGTAACGAGCCACGAGCACCAGTGGCGTCCGTCTTGTCAGTCGTTGGAACATCTTCAAACTTTCGCCATTTTATCAACTACGTTGCCGCTCCCAATGACCGTTCTTGCGCTTGCAAGCCACGCGACGTGACGACGGGATGCCATGCGGCACGGGCCCGGCAGAAGATTGCCGCGTTTCAAGGAAATGGACAATCAAAATTCCCATAAGTTGTAAACGTAAACTTATAGGAGTTAGGGCGCTACATCAAGTCTATACCCCTTGTTTTACTTGGTGGAGAAACGCTGCCAATTTCGTTTATTCGCGAATGAGGGGGAAGTTTTCCTTGACTCTGAGGATCGTTCTGCAATAAGTTGTTGCTAACTACAAATCATTCAGGAGTACGCATGACTTTGCAACCAACGCCAGCAGACCGTTTCACCTTTGGCCTATGGACGGTGGGATGGACCGGGAACGATCCGTTCGGCACGCCAACCCGCCAGGCGCTCAACCCGGTCGAAGCGGTCAATCGGCTCAGCGAGCTGGGTGCTTACGGTATTACCTTCCACGACAACGACCTGATCCCGTTTGATGCAACGGCAGCAGAACGCGAGAGTATCCTCAAGGATTTCCGTGGAGCCTTGGAAACGACCGGTTTGAAGGTCCCAATGGTTACCACCAACCTGTTCAGCCATCCGGTCTTCAAGGACGGCGGCTTCACTTCCAACGATCGCTCCATTCGCCGCTATGCCTTGCGCAAGGTGTTGGCAAACATTGACCTCGCTGCCGAGATGGGTGCCGAAACTTTTGTCATGTGGGGTGGCCGCGAAGGCAGCGAATACGACGGATCCAAGGATCTGTCTTCTTCACTTGACCGCATGAAGGAAGGCGTTGATACCGTTGCCGCCTACATCAAGGAAAAGAACTACGGGCTGCGCCTTGCGCTGGAACCTAAGCCAAACGAGCCACGCGGTGACATCTTCCTGCCCACGGTAGGCCACGCGCTGGCTTTCATTGCCGAGCTTGAGCACGGCGATATCGTAGGCGTTAACCCGGAAACCGGCCATGAACAGATGGCAGGATTGAACTTCACGCACGGCATCGCGCAGGCGCTTTGGGCAGAAAAGCTGTTCCACATCGACCTCAACGGACAGCGCGGAATAAAGTACGACCAGGACCTCGTCTTCGGCCACGGCGATCTTACCAGCGCCTTCTTCACTGTCGACCTGCTTGAAAATGGATTCCCGAACGGCGGGCCAACCTACAACGGTCCACGCCACTTCGACTACAAGCCATCGCGAACCGACGGCTATGACGGTGTATGGGACTCTGCCAAGGCGAATATGTCCATGTACTTGTTGCTCAAGGAACGCGCTACCGCATTCCGCGCCAACCCAGAGGTGCAGGAAGCGCTGAAGACCGCAGGCGTCTTCGAGCTGGGCGAAAGCACTCTGGCCGCCGGCGAAACCACCGCGGATCTGCTGGCGGATACGTCGGCATTCGAAGGCTTTGATGCAGACGCTGCCGCCGAGCGTTCCTTCGGGTTCATCCGCTTGAACCAGCTGGCCTTGGAACACCTGATGGGCGCACGCTAAGCCTGAGGTTTTTACAAGAAAAGTTTGACCGCGTCCCCGGTTCTGTTGCCAGATCCGGGGGCGCGGCGCTGTTATTCATCCCAAGCCCGAAAGTTATCTAAATGCAGCTGGTTGCCGGAGTGGATAGCTCCACCCAATCTTGTAAGGTCGTCATTCGTGACGCCGGTTCCGGAGCCCTTATCCGACAGGGCTCCGCGCGCCATCCATCGGGCACCGAGATCGACCCAGAGCACTGGTGGACGGCACTACAGCAAGCCATCGAAGAGGCCGGCGGTTTGGAGGATGTCTCGGCTATTTCGGTGGCAGGCCAGCAACATGGCATGGTTTGCCTCGACGCCGACGGCGCGGTAGTTCGTCCGGCCTTGCTGTGGAATGACACTCGCTCCGCGGGCGCAGCTCGGCAGCTCGTCGAAGAATTCGGCGCCGAGTATTGGGCGCGAAGCATTGGAACCATCCCGGTGGCCTCACTCACCGCGACCAAGCTGTTGTGGCTGGCTACCGCGGAACCAGAGAACGCCGCGCGCACTGCCGCGGTATGCCTACCTCACGATTGGCTCAGCTGGCGCCTGGCAGGATTTGGCCCAGGCAGCGGTGCCGAAGGCCTAGCCGCGTTGCGCACCGACCGTTCGGATGCCTCGGGAACCGGGTACTGGTCACCGAGCACCGGCGAGTATCTTCCAGAGGTGCTCGAACGCACCCTAGGGCATGTGCCGGTCCTGCCAAAGGTCCTGGCGCCATTGGAAGTCGGACAGTTGACCTCATCTGGAATGCTGATCGGCCCCGGCTGCGGCGATAACGCCGGAGCGGGATTAGGCGTGAACGCCACGCTGGGCACCGTGGTGATCTCGGTTGGCACCTCCGGGACGGTATTCACCGTGTCCGACCAGCCTACCGGGGATCGTTCGGGGCTGGTGGCCGGATTCGCCGATGCCACCGGCAGCTACCTGCCACTGGCTTGCACCTTGAATGCCTCCCGCGTGCTGGATGCGACGGCGGCGCTGCTGAAAGTCGATCTTCCGCAACTGTCCCAGCTGGCATTGACTGCGCCTGCCGGTGCCGAAGGTTTGAGCCTGATCCCTTACTTTGAGGGGGAACGAACCCCTAATCTGCCCGACGCTACAGGCTCGCTGCACGGGCTGACCTTGGAGAACTTCACCGCCCAGAATCTGGCTCGAGCCGCCTTCGAGGGGATTATCTGTTCGCTGGCGGACGGGCTGAAGGCACTGACGGACTTGGGGGTGCTGGCCGAGCGTATTGTGCTGGTCGGTGGGGCGGCGCGTTCGGTTGCACTGCAGGAAATTTCGGCCAGTGTGCTGGGCCTGCCGGTAAGCGTTCCGGAACCCGGGGAGTACGTTGCCGATGGGGCAGCGCGCCAGGCGGCGGGAGTGTTAAGCGGAGTATTGCCGCTCTGGCCAACCAATGAGGCCCTGCTGGCGACAAGCGAACCGGACAGCCGGGTCCTCCGCCAGTACCGGCAGGCTGCTTCCGGTTACTGAGAGCCCAGAGGACTGCCCTTCGGCTACATGGTCAACTTGAAGTCGAGGGGCAGTCCTTTGCCGGAAGCGCGAGCTAAGCCGAGGCAGGGGCGGAACTTCTCGGGAGCTGAAAATTTACTGTGAGGCTAAAGTGTCGGAGCGTCCTCGTAGTGTCGTTGATGGATCAAGCAAGATTCAATCCGGATCACGACCATGGGGTATGAGCCGGTTTCACTTAGGCGCTGGCTAAGCGCCGTCATCACTTGAGGAAATATTCATGTCTGCTGGAACTCCACTGGAGCCTGCACCGCACTCGCAGCTCCCACCCGCAAAGTCCACTGCCGGCAAGGGGCTGGGAATTGCCGCACTGGTCATTGCCATCGTTGCCCTGACCCTGTGCTGGGTCCCGATCGTGAACAACTTCGCCGCGGTTCTAGGTTTTGTCGCCCTGATCCTCGGTATCATCTCGCTCGCCATCGCCGCGAAGCGGCGCGGCAGCAAGGGGCTGGGGATCGCCTCTAGCGTGATCGCCATCGTTGCCATCGTGCTGGTCTTCGTCACCCAGTCCGCCTACGTCAAGGCCTTGGACGGTGTCTCGGCTGCCATCGATGACGCCGCGGACGGAGAGGTCGCGGCTCCGGAGAAGGTCATCGAGCAGGCAGCAGATGAGTCTCAGGTGCTCAAGCTGGGTGAGGCGGCCACTATCGGTGAATATTCGGTCAACGTCAGTTCCGTGAACCTCGAAGCCGACGAGGCCATGGCCAAGGCCAACTCATTCAATGAAAAGGCCGAGGGGCAATATGTCCTCGTAGATCTTTCCGTGGTGTACAACGGCGAGGAAGAAGGCGACGCCTGGCTTGACCTGTCTCCAGAGCTGGTTGGCTCCGATTCGCGCATCTACAGCACCTCCAGCTCCATGGCCATGGCTCCGAAACCAGCCATGGACGTGCCTACGCTGACCAAGGGCGGCAAGGGAACCTACCAGGTCGTCTTCGATGTACCGGCCGATGCGCTCGATGACGCGAAGATCCGCGTCACCGAAACCCTGTCCTTCGACGACGAAGCGGGACTCTGGGAGACCAAGTAGTCGAACCGCAATAACGAGCTCCAACGCGAATGCACGGGCTGCGCCGCAAGAAAAGACCATGCGGCGCAGCCCGTGCCTTGTGCGCCGCAAGCCGGTAGGCGCCCCCACGCCGGAGCCATCGAACTCACCGTCGCGCAGACCGTGATCGGGAGCCCGTAAGGTACTTTCTCACCTTCTCATATTCTTCTCATCGACGAATCATGAACCTCTCACCAGTACTTAATTTGTGTCTCACAAGGGTTTTCTAATGTAGAAGCATGATCCGTCGCATACTTCTCATCCTTGCTGTCCTGGCCGTTCCCGCCGGGCTGGCAAGCGCCAGCCAAGCGCTGGCCGACTCCGCAAGTCCGCCGACTCCGCACCAGCAGCCGATCGTGGTTCAACTGGACGTGCGACCGCAAACTGCGCTGCCCAGCGCGCAGCCGGAACGCGGTGGCAAGGATGGCTGAATCTGCTGAGCAGCAGGGGTCCAAGGTCTCGGCCCGGTTGCGGATTGTCGGCTGGATCGTTCTCACCACGGCGCTGGCCTTGCTCGCGGTGACGGTCACCATGCGTTCGATCATGTCCGGGCAGGTCGCCGAGGCGGCCAATGTGGGCATCACCCAGGAGATCGAGGAATTCAGGACCTTCGCCGCCGAGGGGCTGGATCCGCAGACCGCGCGCCCCTTCGCCTCGATGGACGAACTGCTCGAACGTTATCTCGCCCGGCAGCAGCCCATGGCGGGCGAAGCAATTGTCGGCCAGGCCAACGGCCGCGTGTTCAGCGCGCACGGCGCCTTGGACCAGACCGGTGTTGTGCTGGCCGCGGATGCGCAGCTGCTGGCTCGGATCCTCGAAGATTCGCGGACCTCGGCGGTGTATGAAACCAAGTACGGCACCGTGCGCTGGGCCAAGGCGGTAGCCGAGGAAGCCGCTACCGCGAACCGGTCCGGCCCGATGCAACAAGCCCAGCTGGTCGTCGCACAGTTCACCTCCGGCGCGCAGGAAGAAGCCAACCGGCAGGCGGTGCTCCTGTTCGCGGTGGCCGCCGGAGGGTTGGCGCTGACCGCGGGGATCTCCTGGCTAGTGGCAGGTCAAATCATGCGCCCGATCTGCACCGTGCGCGAGACCTCTGCAGCCATTACGGCGCATGACCTTTCGGCCCGCATCCCGGTGTCCGGGCGCGACGACCTGGCGCAGCTGGCCCAGACGCTCAACGCAATGCTCGACCGGGTCGAGTCCTCCCATCTGGCCCAGCGGCACTTCATCGCCGAAGCGCGCGAGCATCTCAACGAACCGCAACGTCGGCTCGCGGCGACGCTGCACGAACTGGTCCGTGAAGACCTGCCCGCGGTGCAACGCGCCGACATCGCTTGCGGGGCGCAGGAGCTCATCTCGCAGATGGGTCAAACCCTCGCCGACCTCGACGTACTTGCACACAGCGGCCACCCGGATTTCGTCAGGCCGCGGCTGGTGGCCGTGGGCGAGGTCACCGCGGATATTGCCGCCGAGGCAGCGCAATCGGACACCTACCTGCAACGGCATTTCCGCATCGAGCAGTCGGCTCGCGCCGAGGCGTGGCTTGACCCGGAGCGCATCACCGATGCCTTGCGCCAACTGATCCAGAACGCCGTCGCGCACACGGACCACGGGGACACCATTCGACTGGGCTCCGCCGCCGATGAACAGTCAGTCAGCTTCTGGGTGGCCAATGACGGCCCGGGCTTGGATTCCGAGGTGGCCCGCGCATTGCTTGATACCTATCGCAGCGGGGGCACCGGCACTGACCAGGAACCGGGCATGGGCCTTGGGTTGGCCGTGGTCAAGGCGGTAGCCCAAGCGCATCGGGGGACCGCGTGGGTCGAATCCGGCCCAGGCGCCGGAGCCCGCTTCGGCCTCTCACTTCCGCGACTGGCTTTGGCTTCGGAAGCAGGCTCCGAGGAGAACTTCGCCGAGCGCATGGCGAGCACTCTGGGAGCCGAGTCATGAGCACGAGACAACACACTACGGATACCGGATTCCGCTACAGCACCGACGCACCGCAGCCGGCGGCTGCCGTTGGACCGGCACAACGCGCCCCGCGGCGGCGCTGGAACCGCCGACGCGCCAGCGGATTGCTGGCCGCGATGCTGCTCGCCGCCTTTCTGGTCTGGTGCGCCTTCGGGGCTTTTGGCTCCGCGGCGGGAACGGCGACCGCGCTGCCGTCCCAGGGCGCACTGACCCTGGCGGTCTTCGCCGTCGCGATCTGGCTATGGGTCTTCTCCCCGGTCGGGGACACCTATGTCGCTCTCGGCGCGGCCTTGGTGCTGGTGCTCATGGGCGTGCTGCCCGAGGACGTGCTCTTCGCGTCGCTGGGTGAAGACACCATCTGGCTGCTGTTGGCCGCGTTCGTGATTGCCGCCGGAATCACGGCAACTGGTTTGGCCACCCGCGCCGCCGCCTGGATCGCCGTCGGAGCCCGCAACCCGAGACAGTTGATGCACCTGACCACCGGTGCACTGGTGGCCACCGCATTCGCGGTGCCTTCCACCTCGGGCCGGGCGGCGCTGGCAATTCCCGTCTTCATTGCCTTGGCCAAGGTGCTTGCCGCCCGCCCGAGGGTTGTCCTGGCCCTGTCGCTGCTCTTCCCCTCGGTCATCCTGCTTTCTGCGGTCGCCTCGTATTTGGGGGCCGGGGCGCATCTGATCACCAGCCAGATCCTCGCCACCTCCGGCTATGAGGGCTTCTCATTCGCAGGCTGGCTGCTCTACGGGCTGCCGCTGTCCTTCGTCTCCTCGCATCTGTGCGCGGAACTGGTGCTATGGCTCTTCACCCGCGGCTCGGATCGCCGCCAAGCGCTGGAGGTGAGCATTGGGCAGCTCCAAGAGCATTCTCCGGTTCCGCTGACCGGACCGCTGAGCGTCGGGCAATCCCGCGCCGCCTTGCTGGTATCCGCGGTGGTGGTGCTCTGGTGCACCGAACCATTGCACCACTTGCACCCGGCCGTTGTGGCTCTGCTCGGATCCTTGCTCGTGGCCAGTCCGGGCTTCGGCTCGGTGGGCCTGGCCAAGGCGCTGAAGGCGGTGCCGTGGTCAATGCTGATCTTCATGGCCGCCACGCTGACCCTGGGCACCGCGCTGGCCCGCACCGGCGCCGCCGACTGGCTGGCACGCCGTGTGCTTGGACCGGTCGAGGGGCTGGGAGCCGTCGCCCCGTGGGTGTTCACCGTCGTGGTGGTGGTCGTATCCGCCGCGGCCCACCTGGTGATCCAGTCCCGTTCGGCGCGCTCGGCGGTGCTGATTCCGCTGGTCGTTTCGCTTGCCCCGGGTGTGGGGGTGGACGCGGTGGCTATCGCTTTCGCATCCACTGCCGCCGCAGGTTTCTGCCACACGCTCACCAGCAGCGCGAAGCCCGTCAACTTGTTCTCCGATATCGAAGGTGTGGACAGCTATCAACCCGCGGACCTGCTTCGGCTCAGCGCGGTGCTGGGACCGGTCATGGTCGCCCTGATCCTAGTGTTCTCCTTCTGGATCTGGCCGGCCATGGGCCTGCCGCTGTTCACCTGAGATCGCTGACCCAACAACCATTGCCTACACCAACCACATTAAAAAGGACTCATCATCATGGTTCATGCATTGCCGCAACGCATCCTGGTCGCCCCCTCCGGATTCAAAGAATCCCTCGACGCCTCGGCCGTCGCCGCCGCGATCGGTGCCGGCGTGCGCCGCGCCTTGCCCGGAGCAGTGGTCAAGGCCGTCCCGATCGCCGATGGCGGGGAAGGGACCGCCGAAACCCTCGCCCGCGCCACCGGCGGCCATCTCGTCCCAGCGGTCGTCACCGGACCGGTAGGGCAAAAGGTCGGCTCCCACTATGCGATGCTCGGCGGAGAATCCGCCGGCACCGCCGTCGTGGAGATGGCCGCCGCGGCCGGTCTGCGGCTCGTTCCCCGGGACCAACGCGACCCGGGAACCACCACCAGCTACGGCGTCGGCGAACTGATCGCCGCGGCGATCGACGCGGGCGCGACCAAGGTGCTCGTCGGATGCGGGGACTCCGGAACCTCCGACGGCGGCATGGGGGCGCTGCAGGCGCTCGGGGCACGGATCCTGGACGGCAGGGGCCGGGAGCTCACCGCCGGAGGAAACCAGCTCGGACGCATCGACCGGCTTGAGTTAGCCGGGCTGCACCCGGCGCTCGCGGACGGAACCGTGCAGATCACGCTTGCGCTGAATCAGCACAACGTCCTGACCGGGCCGCGCGGCGTGGCCCGAGTCTTCGGCCCGCAAAAGGGCGCGACGCCTCAGCAGGTCGAGGCGATGTCCACTGGCTTTGAGCGCTGGGCCGCGGTGCTGCGCCGCGATGCGCTTGCCTCGGCGCGTGAGACCGACTTCGCGACCGCGCCGGGCACCGGGGCCTCGGGAGGGCTGGGCGCCGGACTCGCCGCGGTGGGAGCGGTGCTGCTGCCCCGCTTCGAAGCGATCCTCGACTCCGGGCTGGCCGGAATCGACCTC
This sequence comes from Glutamicibacter sp. AOP12-B1-11, assembly GCF_052379245.1. Lineage (NCBI taxonomy): Bacteria > Bacillati > Actinomycetota > Actinomycetes > Micrococcales > Micrococcaceae > Glutamicibacter > Glutamicibacter sp. AOP12-B1-11. The sequence continues at coordinate 22,922 of NZ_JBQSYL010000023.1, forward strand.
GATTCGATGCTGCGCGGAGCGGACCTGGTGATCACCGCCGAGGGCGCCATCGATTTTCAGACGCCCAAGGGCAAGGTTCCCGCGGAGGTCGCGCGCCGTGCCGCCCTGCAAGGAGTGCCGGTGGTGGCTCTCGCCGGAACGCTGGGGCGCGGCTGCCGCGACGTCCACGACATCGGCATCGATGCGATTGCCTCGATCGTGCCGATCCCGATGACCCTGCAAGAAGCGGTGGATGACGGGGAACGGCTGCTCATCGAGGCCGCCGAGCGCTTCATGCGCACCATCATCCTCGGCGTCTCGATGGCAGCCAGCAAACTGAGCCCGCACGAGGCCTGGTGAGCGGACGCCGGTGAGAGTCAAGGGTGCGCTAGCCGGAGGCGCCAGCCCGGTCGATGTGCAGTTGGACCGCCGCCGCATACTGCTCGACGACCTCGTCTGCATCAAAATCTTCGGCCGCGAAATAGCCCAGGACTCGAATGCCCTCGGCCAGGCCCAGCAGCTGGCAGGCCACGGCCGAGGCGTGGCGGCGGTCGGCGGTGGTATCTGCGATGGTCCTTGCCAACCCGGCCAGATAGGTCTCGCGCAGCTCGCGCTGGGTTACCTCCGGTGTGGGCGATTGCCTGATCCGCGGGACCAGGGTCTCCCAGGGATCAACCACCGCGGCATCACGCCGGTTGAGGATCTGCTGCACCAGCGCCCGGCCCAGGCGTTCGCGGGGCAGGTCCAGGTCTGCCAGCGGAACGGTGATGGTGCTGGCCACGGTGTACAGCTCGGCCTTGGAGCCGAAGAGCTTGATCACCAAGGCGGGGGAGACCTGGGCGGCCTCGGCGATCTCGCGCACCGTAACATCATGAAATCCGCGCTCGCCGAACAAGGCCGACGCCGCTTGCCGGATGCGTCCCCGGCCATCGATGGCGCTCATGCGGGCAACTCGATATCCACACGCTCGGTCCGCGCCCGCAGAATGAGCTTGACCGAAGTGGCGGTGTCACTGTGCGGTGACGCGGCGGTTAAAACGTAGGTTCCCACCGGAGGCAGATCCAAGGTGTAACTCCCGCGCCCGTCGGTGTGGGTCGCGGCGATGAAGTCGCCGGCTCCGGCACTCAGGCTGACCAGGGCCCCGGTCACGGCCATATTGCCGGTAGCCACCACGCCACTGAGCGAAAGCGTATCGTGCAGTTCCACATTGTGCTCCGTGGTTCCGCCGGAGAAGGTCACCAGCTGGGAATTTGGCACCCAGCCTGCGGCGTTGGCGACCACGAGATAGCGTCCTGGTCCGGGCAGCGCCGCGGTGAAAAGCCCCTCATGGTCGGTGCGCGCCCAGTCACCGGGGACGCCGTCCTGGCGCACAAAGGTCACAATGGCCGGACGCTGGGTACCGCCGGCAGCGGACATGATGACCCGGCCATGCACCATGGTCTCTTCGACGTTGTTGTCTGCCTTCGGCGTGCGCCCGCCGCTGGGGATGAACAAGGCAATGGCGATGCCGATGGCCGCGGCCAGCGCCGCGAGCCAGAACGCCAAATGCAGCGCATCGATCGAGGGCAGCACGGTGCCGTTGTGCTCGACGACCAGCGTGGCGAGGATCAGGCCGGTCAGTGCGCTGGCCACGCTGGTGCCCAGCGAACGGATCAGCGCATTGACCCCGTTGGCCGAGGCGGTTTCGGTAATCGGCACCGCGCTCATGATCAGCGTCGGCATCGCGGCGTAGGAGAAGGCGACTCCGACGTTGACCAGGGTTGCCCCGACGATCACCTGCCACACAGCGTCATCCAGGAAGACCCGGCCCACGTAGGTGAGGGCCATAATCGCCGCGCCGAAGATCATCGTCGGTTTGCCTCCCCAGCGATTGAGCATCGCGCCGGCAACCGGGGACAAGAAGACCATGGCCAGCCCCGAAGGCACCATGGCGAGCCCGGCGACCAGCACCGACAAGCCAAAACCATAGCCGGTCTGCGTGGGGATCTGCAGCTGTTGGGTGGTGATGAGCATGTTGACGAACATCGCCACGCAGAGGAAGAACGAGGCGACGTTGGTCAGAAGCACCGGCCGCTTCACCGCGGTGCGCAGGTCCACCATCGGCTGGTTGACGCGCAGCTGCAGCGGGATCCAACCGGCAAGCAGCGCGAGTGCCAGAGCAAATAGGCCGAGTGTGAGCGGACTGTTCCAGCCCCAACTGGCACCCTTGGTGACGGCCAATAGGGCGGCGGTGAGTATTACGGAGAGGACCAGCGCCCCGGAGATGTCGAAGCGGCCGGGGGTGGTGATCGTCGATTCCTTGACCAGCAGCAGCACGCCTACGAGGAATACCAGGCCCAGGCCTGCGGAAACCCAGAACAGTGATTCCCAGCCATAGGCGTTGTAGAGCAGTCCGGACATCGGCATGCCCAGCGCCGAGCCGATGCCCAAGGTTGCGCTCATCAGCGCGACGGCCGAGGCCACCTTTTCCTTGGGCAATTCGTCGCGAAGTACCGAGATTCCCACCGGGATCAGCGAGGAGGCGAAGCCCTGCATGGCCCGCCCGGCGATCAGTGCGCCAAAGGATCCGCCGAGGGCGGCAACAAGCGAGCCGAGGGTCATCACGGCCAAAGCGAGCAGCAGCATTTTGCGCTTGCCGTACATGTCGGCCATGCGGGAAATGACCGGGGTGAAAATCGCCGCGCTGAGCAGCGTGGCGGTGACCAGCCAGGAGGAATCTTCGGCCGAGACGTCGAGGATCACCGGAAAATCAGGCAATAGTGGGACAACGAGGGTCTGCTGGAGCGCGACCACCATCCCGCATAAGGCGAGGATGGCGGTGGTAGCCCACGCGGGAACGGAACGAATCGGCACGACGGTGGCCTTCGGATAAAAGATGACGCAAACGGGGTGAACGGCTGTTTACCCTTTCTAAGAACACACCGCCGTCCGGTGTACTGTCAAGTAGGTTCCGGTGCGGAAGGAGACGAATAGTCTGTCGGAATCGGACTATTGGATCCTCAGTGGGCATGGCAGTCGGGCGTTCCGTGCCCCTTCGGTTGCTTGAATTTCAACTAGCAATTGTGGATCCGAAATTGTTCATCCCGGACAATTTTCCCAAAGCGCCAACGTACTTCTACAGAACGTAGCCGGCGATGACTTGGGAAAGGGCTCGGATGTCCACCTTGCCCTTGAAATCCAGGCTCACCTTTCCAAGACCGCTAAACCACAGCTCCAATTCCGCGTCGAGATCAAAAGTTCCGGCCGTTTCGACGGAGAAGGCTTGGATACGTGCGTAGGGCAGCGAGGTATAGTCGCGTTTCTTGCCCGTCAGGCCTTGGACATTAACCGCGATGAGCCGCTTATTGGTGAAGACTACATAGTCACGTGCACCCTTGAACGCGGCGAGCAGCTCTTCCGCTGGGACGAGCATGGGGGTTATCTCCGGTGCTACCTCGGCCAGGTTCCATGGGCCGAGTTTGAACACTGAGGAGTTATTAAAATCGATCATGCCTTGATCCTAGGCATGACTAGGGACAATTTGGAGCGCATTTCTCGGTGGGCGAGTCCGTGCGGAGGTGGCGAGGCATGAGGCGCTGCTCATCTATTTCTCGGACGGCGCTGGAGACATCGTTCCCGATGCAACACTCGACGAGGCGTAGCGAGCTGAATGACGAGCATCCCGCTTAACTCCGCAAATTCCCGCCCACGGGCCAAGAATGTCGTACGAAAAAATGCGTGACGGTCGGTCCGGACGGTTCTCGGAGCGACCATCACGCATTGCGTATTAGAAGCGAAGGCTACTCGCCGAGCGTTGCGATCGTACGCACCGCGCGTGCGGCTTCGGCACCCTTCTTGACGAAGTGTTCGAAGTAGAACTTTTCGTGTTCTTCGCTCGAGTGGAAGTGGTGTGGGGTTAGGCTCACAGAGAAAGTCGGCACATTCGTGTCCAGCTGCACGCGCATCAGCCCATCGACAACCGCCTGAGCGACAAAATCATGGCGGTAGATTCCGCCGTCGACTACTAGCGCCGCAGCCACCACGGCATCATACTTTTCGGTCTGTGCTAGCCGTTTGGCCTGTAATGGCATCTCGTAGGCACCAGGCACGGTGACCACATCGATGCCGTATTCAACGCCGGAAGCATCCATATCTGCTTTGAATCCGGCCAAGGCCTGATCAACGATATCTGCATGCCAGCTGGCCTTGATGAATGCGATATTTAGTGGCTTGCTCATGTAATTCTCCTGTGTCAGTTTTCTTGTGTTAGGCAAAATCTAGTAGGAGCCATTCGAACTGCTCAATGGCTCGGGCTGTATGAAAACCAAGCTCTCCCGCTCCAGCCTAGTGTCCTACATCTCATTCGCTTCAATGGCGGCGAGAAATCTTGTAACGATTGTCCTCCGCCGAGCTCCTGCCCCGTAGCGGCGCCATCTGCGCGAACCTCGAATCGATGGCTGGCACGTTGTAATTGACTCCTGACTGGATCGGGGCAACCGGGCTATTTTCCTGCGGCGCGCTGCACTAGGCTGAACAAGCCTCGGGAGCTTGCCCACCCGATGCGCAGTGGAGTGCCATCAGGCGGGACCTGCCCCGACAAGATCAAACCGGACGGAAACGTGATGTACGAGAATGACTTCTGGGATGCAATCCATGCCGAACGGCACCGGCTTCTCGAAATGCTGTCGGGACTGGATGATGCGGCTTGGCAAGCTCCCACGTTGTGCAGCGATTGGTCGGTCTCCCAGGTTGTCGCCCATCTGACCGCCGCCGCAAACACCGGCACGATGTCGTGGCTGCGCAGCATCGTGTTGGCAGGCTTCAACTCCACTCTGCATAACGAGCGTAGGCTGCGCAGATATTTGGGGGACACTCCTGCCCAGACGCTCGCGAACCTTCGTGCATCCGCCGAGAACAAGGTCGCCCCGACCATGGACTATGCGGCGATGCTCGGGGAAGTGATTGTCCACGGCCAGGACATCGCCCGGCCGCTTGCCCTCGATCTGGTCCCTGATCCGGATGCGGTGCACGAAGTTGCCAAATTCTTTTCCGAGCGGGATTTCGCGGTGAACAGCAAGCGCCTCGTCACCGGTCTCACCCTGGAAGCCTTAGATTCTTCCTTCTCGGCGGGAGACGGGCCACCGGTCAAGGGCAAGCAACTCGATCTTGTCATGATCATGGCGGGGCGACCTGCCTACCTGGCGTCTCTTCGCGGCGCGGGCGTAGAAGCGCTCGCGCAGCGCCTCGCCTAGGTAAACCCGTGAGGTTGCCTAACCGGCAACCATTCGCTCGGCGTTCTCCCTAGCGCCAGCCCAGCAGCGGGGCCACATGTTTGAGCACCGATTCGATGACGTGTGCGTTGTACTCGACGCCCAGCTGGTTAGGGACGGTCAGCAGCAAGGTATCCGCCGCGGCAATGGCCTCATCTTCGGCCAAGGTCTTGGCCAGTTCATCGGGTTCCCCGGCGTAGGACTTGCCAAAGATCGCGCGGGTTTTGGCATCGATGTTGCCGACCTGGTCGGAGCTGTAGCGGTCGCGTCCGAAGTACTGCCAGTCCCGCTCATCGGTCAGGGCGAAGATGCTGCGGCTCACCGAGACCCGTGGCTCGCGATCATGGCCCGCGTCTTTCCACGCCTGGCGGTAAAGCTCAATTTGCTCGGCCTGCTGCACATGGAACGGCTTGCCGGATTCATCGTCTTTCAGCGTGGAGCTTTGCAGATTCATGCCAAGTTTCGCCGCCCACACGGCGGTGGCGTTCGAGCCCGAGCCCCACCAGATACGCTCGCGCAAACCCTCCGAGTGAGGTTCTATGCGCAAGAGCCCCGGGGGATTGGGAAACATCGGCTTGGGGCTGGGCTGGGCGAAGCCTTCTCCAGAAAGCACTTCGAGCAAACGCTCGGTATGCCGGCGTCCCATCTCGGCGTCGGTCTCGCCCTCATGCGGTTCGAAACCAAAATGGCGCCACCCGTCGATGACCTGTTCCGGTGATCCACGGCTGATGCCCAACTGCAGGCGACGGTTGGAGATGAGGTCGGCGGATCCGGCATCCTCGGCCATGTACAACGGGTTTTCGTAGCGCATGTCTATGACGCCCGTGCCGATTTCGATGCGGCTGGTGCGTGCACCGATGGCGGCGAGCAGCGGGAACGGGGAAGCATACTGCTGGGCGAAGTGGTGCACCCGGAAGTATGCGCCGTCGGCGCCGAGCTCCTCGGCCGCAACTGCCAGGTCGATTGCTTGCAATAGCGCATCCGAGGCGCTGCGGGTTCCGGATTGCGGGTGGTCGGTCCAGTGGCCGAAGGACAAAAATCCGATGTTCTTCATACTTGTGCCCAACGTACTTTGTCGTGTCGATATTCCTCGCCAGAGGCAACCCGAAACCCAAACCGGCGGGCCGGGGAGTGGGCATCCGGTTTTTGGTGGTGCCAGCACCGCGGCGGCCCAGCGGAGCAGCCGCCGGAGCTTCGCGCAGGAGGAGAGTTACCTGGCAATTCCAATTGTTCACCTGCTGTTTGTTACGAGTCTGAGAGTCTCGTAATTGCGTGTTGCCCCGGGCGAGTTAGCTAGTGGCATACGGTCCACGAACGACCTGAACCTACTACCGAAAGGCACTCGATCCCCATGAACACTCGCAGCATTCTGGGCGTTGGAGCCCTGTCCTTGGCTAGCCTTCTGGCGATCACCGGTTGTTCCGGCAGCGCATCCGCCGACAGCGCCGAAGCCGACGTGATCCGCATCGCCACACTGCCGGCGGGAGATGACCCCACCGCCGTTAACCCAATCGTGGCACTTGGCGAACTCATCACCGCGGAGACCGGCCTGAGAGTCGAAATCACCGATGCCCCCGATTATCTCGGTGTGGTGGAGGCGGTGCGCGCCGATCACGTCGACATCGCCCTGATGAGCGCCTTCCCAAGTGCACTGGCCGTGAACACCGGTGAGGTGGACGCGCTCATGACCTGGCCCGGTTCCCCCGACCCGGTCTCGAAGTGCTACGTGCTGGCCGATTCTCCCATTCAGTCGGTCGAAGAGCTCAAGGGCAAGACCGTCGCTTTTGCCGACCCCGGCTCGAGCTCGGGTTTCTTCATGCCAGTGCACCTGCTCGACAGTGTTGGCCTGGAACGCGATGTCGATTACGACGCCATGTTCACCGGCGGGCACGATCGAAGTGCCATCGCCGTCAAGGAAGGCCAGGTTGACGCGGCCTGCACCGCTACCATGCTCACGCAGATGACCGGCACCGACTACTTCCCCTTCGAAGAGGGCGATGTGCGCTTCATCGGAGAGAGCCTGCCGATGGATGTCAGCATGGCCGTCATAGCCAGCCAGGGCATGAACGATGCGAAACGCCAGGCGCTTCTTTCGGGACTTCCCACGGTCTTTGCCGAAGAAAACGCCGAGGCGCTGGGCGTCTACGCCGAAGCCGGGATCGTTGGCGTCGACCCGATCCTCGAGCCCGGCAGGGAAGCCTTCCAGCCCCTTGTTGATGTTGCCGCGGTGGCCGGCGTAGACATTTCGGATCTGAAGTGATGACCGAGTCCATCACCCGCGCGGCCGCGCATGAAGCGCCGCAAACGCCGGTGCCGGCGGATGGCAAGGAGCGCGTGCTCCTGCCTCGCGTGATGGTGCGTGACCTGGCCGTTGCGTACAACGCAGCCGATGGGCTCGTGCTCGACGGGGTGAACCTGGAGCTTTTCCCCGGTGAGATGGTCGCGTTGCTGGGGTCCTCAGGATCGGGCAAATCGACTCTCATGAAAAGCCTCACGGGATTCGCTCCGATTACCAGTGGAGCGGTGCGGGTTGCGGGCTACGACGTCGCGAATCTTCGGCGGGGGCAAATCCGCGATCTGCGCGCTAGCACCGGCCAGGTCTTCCAGCAGTTCAACCTGATCGGGCGCTTGAGCGTCCTCACCAACGTGCTCACCGGTGGGCTGCACCAAGCCGGCCCGCTCAATCTCGTCGGGGGCTTCGGCAACCAGCAGCGCAAGCGGGCCCTGGATCTCCTGGATCGGGTGGGCATCGCGCACAAGGCGAAGGATCCGGCGCGCTCGCTCAGCGGCGGCCAGCAGCAGCGCGTGGCGGTGGCCCGGGCGCTCATGCAGGATCCGCAGCTGATCCTTGCCGATGAACCAGTTGCGTCGCTGGACCCGAAGCTCTCGGATTCCGTGCTCGAGCTGCTGCGCAGCATCGCGCGTGAAGACGGCATCCCGGTGCTCGTGAGTTTGCATGTGCTCCCGCTCGCGCTGCGCCATAGCGACCGCGTAGTCGGGTTGAAGCACGGCAAGCTGCTGGTTTCGGCACCGACCGCTCAGCTCGACGCCGCGCGGCTCGAAGCGCTCTATGACGGAGAGGAACTATCCGATGACCAGTGACACCGAGCAGTGGAAGCCGACGAAAACCGCCGGCAAAGGCAAGCAGCTGGACCCGGTGGAGCGCGCCCGCCTCGAACGGGCCATGAACCTCCCCCGCACTCGATCTGTCGTCGGCGTGGCCGCAGGCCTGATCTTCCTGCTCTGGTCGTTCCGCGGAGTCGGCTTCGACTTCCAGAAGCTCGGGGAAGGCACGATCAACATGGGCGAGTTTCTCGCCCGGCTCTTCCCGCCGGACTTCTCGAAGCTCGGGCTCATCGTCGAGTTGCTCATCGAGACGGTGCAGATGGCCATCGTGGCCACGGTACTCGGCGCGGTGCTCTCGCTGTTCGTGGCCCTGGCCGCGGCATCGAATCTCGCGCCGAAGTGGGTGTACTTCCCGGCCCGCTGGATCATGAACGTGATTCGCGCGGTGCCCGACCTGGTCTTCGCGCTGATGTTCGTCTCGGCCGTGGGTCTTGGCCCGTTTGCCGGCATCCTCGCGATGACACTGGGATCCATCGGTTCGATCGGCAAGATCTACGCCGAGGCCATGGAATCCGTTGACCAGGGCCCGATGATCGCGATGAAGTCGGTGGGGGCCTCGCACCGCCAGGTGATCCAGTACGGAGTGCTGCCGCAGGCGGCCCCGCTGCTGGTCTCCTACACGCTGCTGCTGTTCGAAGGCAGCGTGCGCGGCGCGACGATCCTCGGCCTCGTGGGTGCCGGAGGCATCGGCCTCGAGCTCACCACCGCAATGCGCATGTACGACTACGGACACCTGGGCGCGATCGTCATCTGCATCATCATCGTAGTCACGGTGATTGATCAGGCGAGCGCCTTTATCAGAAGGAGAATCACATGACCGAAGTACTTGAAATCCAGCTCAGCAAACCAGTGAACCTGCGGGATCTGGGCGGGTTGCCCGTCGCAGGCGGCCTGATCAATCCCGGCTTCGCTATCCGTGCCGATGACCTGTCGACGATTCCGCCGGAGTCGGCCCAGGCGCTCGTGGACGGCGGCTTGCGGGCAGTCATCGACCTGCGCAGCCGCGGCGAGGTGCAGGCAACGGGGCGCGGCCCGCTGATGGAGCAAGCGGTGATGTACCACCACGTGCCGTTCGTAGCGGACCTCGGCGACGCCATGCCCACGAAGCTGGAGCCCGGGAAGATGCCGGAGATGGCATCGTTCTACCAGGCCTTGTTTGCCTCGGCAGCGCCGCAAATCGTGACGGCGCTGGCCATCATGGCGCACGCGCCGGGTGCTGTGGCATTTCACTGCGCGGCTGGTAGGGACCGCACCGGTGTCTTGGCCGCCTCGCTGCTGCTCGCGCTCGGCGCCGAGGATGAGGTCATCATCGCCGACTACGAGCTGACCCACCCCAATACGGCCGCCATCATGGAACGCACCCGGCCGAATCTGCAACGGGTGATGAAGGCTGCGGGATACGATCTCGATGCCTCGGCAAAGCTTGCGGTGAAGGATCCCGGCGCGGATGATGCCATGCGTCTCACCTTGCGCGCTTTGCGTGAGCGGCATGGTGATCCGCTGGCCCCGCTGAAGGCCGCGGGCCTCAACGGCGCGCTGATTGGCAGACTGCGTGAGCGGGCCGGGCTCTAGGATGGCCGGCGGACACCTGGCGCTAATGGCCCGCCGACCTGGTCGTCCGCGGGACACCGAACTGCAAGAACGTGTGCTCGTCGCGGTCAATGAGCTAATCGACGAGGCGGCGACGATCACCGTGAGCGCAGTTGTCGAGCGCAGCGGGGTGAGCCGTGCAGCGATCTACCGCCGTTGGGAAACCCTGGACAAGCTCACCGCCGCCGCGCTCGATGTCGGACGCATGGTGGTCCGCCCGCCCGAGGGATTGCCGGTGCGCGAGGCGCTCAAGTACGGGTTCCCGACGCCGGGCAAGGGACGCGTGGGCGCTTTTCCCGAAGACCGGCTGCGCCAGCGTCTGCTTCTCGCCCTTGCCGACATAGATCTCCAGCGTGAATACTGGCGCGGGCACGTTTCGCAGCGGCGCGTACCGCTTCTCGAGCTCCTCGAGCGCGGCCGCGAGCAAGGGGAGATCCGCGCTGATGCCGATCTGGAGGCGGCACTCGACCTGCTCTCCGGGGTGTTTTACTACCAGATAGTGGTGCGCGGCGAAAGTCTCGCAAACCCGGAGACCCTGGAACGGTGCAACGCCGCAATGGACATTATCTGGAGCGGCATATCGGTTGCGGCTGCTGATAGGTGAGATGCGAGGATCAACCCGGGAGCGGGGTGAAAACTTGGCGGCAGGGAGTTCCGCTACCCGCCTCGGCGCCGGGGATACAGGCTAACTCTGGTGCGGAGTTGGCTCACAGGCGGCTCGTGGCTACCGCGGAAGCGACCAGCGCGGCTAGGCCGGAGTCGGAGCCAGGGCATGGGCCGCTGCGGCCAGCGCCTCCGGGCGGCGTGCCGGATCGCGGACCAGGTTTGCGGGCAGTCTTCCGGCGAAGCTCCACCCGTAACGGGTCGCCAATGTCCGCAGACCCGCCAGATTGCATTCGGCAAGCTGCGTGGGACGGTCCGGGTAGCTGCCCAGCACCAGCGTGCCGCGGGAGAAGCCGCGCACCGCACAGGCCTCCAAGGTCAGCGCGGTGTGGTTCAGGGTTCCCAGTTCCGGCCGGGTGACCACCACAAGCTCCGCCGAGAGGGCCGCGGCCAGATCCGCGATGGTCTCTCCCGCGGAAGTCAGCTCGACCAAGAGCCCGCCGGCGCCCTCGACAAGTACCTCGTCATAGGCAGCTGCCAGCTCGCGGATCCGCCGCACGTGCTCGGCCAGGGGAGGCAGGACCTCGGCGGGGTCGGCGAATCCCGCGCACCGGGCCGCATCCAGCGGTGCCATCGGCTCACGCAGCCGCACCCCCTCGGCGGTGCCCAGCCGCTCCGGGTGGCCAAGCCAGCCGGCCGCGTCCTGCACGTCCCCGGGCTGTCCGGGAAGCACCCCGGTCTGCGCCGGCTTGTAGATCGCCACCCGGGTCCCGCGGGCCAGGGCCCGGGCGGCGAGCACGGCGGTGGTCACCGTCTTGCCCACCTCGGTGTCGGTTCCGGTGATGGCCTGGATCATCTGTCGGTCCTTTCGAAGGGGAACCTAGTCGGCACCGCAACCGGCGCCTGGAAGGAGAGCAGGTGGGCGAAGCGCGGGGCCGCGCCGGCGGCTTCGAGGTCCGGAAGGCAACGGGCCGTTTCGGCGAGCACCAGCTCGGCCTCCATCCGGGCCAGGCCCGCCCCCAAGCAGCGGTGGATCCCATGGCCGAAGGCCAGCGAATCGTCGCCGCTGGCGCCGAGAATTCCGCCGGACAGGCGCAGCACCAGTTCCTCACCGGCGGCGAATTCATGCTCGCCGACGCGGGCGTCCACGGCGGCAATGCGACGCCAGGTTGGCACCGAGGAGGCGACGGCCAGCACCTCGCGCACCACGGCTTGGGCCGCGGCCGGCCCGGTGTCCGGGTCGGCGCAGGCAGCCCAGTGGCCATCGCGCAGCGCCGCGTGCAGGGTGCTCTGGATGAGCATCGCGGTGGTCTCCTGTCCGGCGATCCCCAGGAAGTAGGCCAGCGAGCGGATCTGGCGTTCGGGAACTCCCGATCGATGCAGCGCGGCATAGAGGTTCGGCTCCTCGCTTCTGACCGCCCCGTGAACCGTCTGATCCAGCCAGGCATAGAATTCGGCGGCGCTGGCGGCGAGCACCAGCTGCCGGTCCTCCGCGGGCCACCCCCAGAACAATTCCAGCGAATCCTGGCTCCAGCGTTTGAGGTTTTCGGCCGGAGGCACGCGCACCCCGGTCAGCACCGCCATGATTTCGACGGGGATCACCGCGGCCAGCTCCGCGGCCAAATCGAGGACCTCCCCGTTGCGGTAGCGCGGTTCGAGCCGGGCGCAAATTTCCCGCACTCGTTCGGTGATCGGCCGCCGCTGCCACTGGATCTTGGCGGGGCTGAAGAATCCGGCGACGAGCCGGCGCACGGCGAGGTGTTCGCTGCCCGAGGCGCTGGAAAGCGCCGGTGGCAGCGCGAATTTCACCGCGGCCAGGATCCGCAACGCGGCCGGGGCGAGGTTGATGGCGGTGCGCAGCGCGTTGGCCGTGGTGAATTCCCCGGGGCGGCGCAAGATGCCGCGCACAGTGTCCGGATCTTCGATGCTGCGGTAGCGCCGGTTGATGGCTTCGGGAAAGGCCGCGGGCAGCGGGCCGGCCAGCGGGGCGTCGGCCAAGCTGCCGGTGGTGGGTGCGTAGGGGCAATTCATGATTCCTCCTCGATGGCCGTCCTGGCCACCTTCCGGATGGCCGCGGACAGTTCGGCCGGTTGCTGGTGGGCGTGGGCGGTCAGCCGGATGCGGGAGATTCCGTCGGGAACGCTGGGCGGGCGGAAGCAGGCCACCGCGATGCCCTGCGCGGCCAGTGCGGCGGCGGCCCGCACGGCGGCCGCGGCGCTGGGCATCTTCACCGAGTGGATCGGCCCGGCCCCGGCTTCCACCCGCCCGGCCAATTCCGGGTACTCCGCCAGGAGGCCGCGGATCAACCGCTGGTTCCGGGCCAGCGCGGCAAGCCGGGCCCGGTCCGCCAAGCGCAGGGCGGCCAGGGCACCGCCGGCGGCGGCGGGGGCCAGCGCGGTGTCGAAGATGAAGGTGCGGGCGGTATTGAGCAGATGTTCGCGCAGCGCTGCGGCCTCCGGGCCGCCGAAAAGCACCGCCCCGCCCTGGGCGCCCAGCGACTTGGACAGGGTTGCGGTGCTGATCACCTGGCCGCAACCTTCGAGGCCGGCGGCGCGGAGCGCCGACCCGGATTCGCTGGCGGCCAGCGAGTGGGCCTCATCCACCAGCAGCAGCGCGCCGAACTCCCGGCACAATGCGTCCAGCCCGGGCAGCGGCGCGGCGTCGCCGAAGACCGAGTAAACCGATTCGACGGCCAACAGCACCCGGGGCTTGGGTTGGGTGCTGCTGCGGTTGGCTTTCAACAGGCGCGTGAAATCCTTCAGGTCGTTGTGCCTGGCGGTGGCCACAGTCGCGCCGGAGAGCCTGGCCCCGTCGACCAGGCTGGCATGGGCATGCTCGTCCAGGATGAACAGGCTGCCCGGACCGCCCAGGGAGCCGAGCACCCCGAGGTTTGCGGTGTACCCGCTGGAGAAGACCAAGGCGGCATCCCGGTGCGTATACCGGCACAGCGCAGCCTCCAGCTCCCGGTGCACGGACAGAGTTCCGCCGGCCATTCGGCTTGCACAGGCCCCGGCGCCGGAGCTTCGCAGGGTTTCGGCGGCGGCCCGGAGCACCTCGGGATGATGCGATAGGCCCAGGTAGTCGTTGGAGGCCAAATCGATGGATCCGGCCCGCGGGGGATCGCTGCGGCGTAGGCCGCGGCGTTCGCGCACGGTGGCTCGGGCGGACAACCAGCGCTCCCAGCCGGGGGTGGTCTCAGCCATGGACCTGCTCCACCGCAGCCAGCAGTCCGCGGCCGAGCACGGCGAGCTCTTCGGGGGTGCTGATATAGGGAGGCATGACGTAGACCAGATCGCGGAACGGGCGCACCCAGACCCCGTGCGCTACCGCCGCCCGAGTCACCGCGGGTACGTCAACCGGGGCGCGAAGTTGGACGACTCCCACCCCGCCGAGCACCCGCACATCCTTGACTGATTCCAGCCCGGCCGCCGGTGCGAGCCCGGCGCGCAGTCCGGATTCCAGCGCGGCGACCTGGGCCCGCCACGGAGCGTCTTTTAGCGCGGTGCCCGGTGCCCCGGCGAGCAGGTCGAGCGAGGCGCAGGCCACCGCGCAGGCCAGCGGGTTGCCCATAAAGGTCGGCCCATGCAGCAGTGCGGACCCGGCGGAGCCGGCACCGGTGGCAAGCGCGGAGGCGATTTTGCTGCTGCAAAGCAACGCGGCCAGGGTGAGATAACCTCCGGTCAGCGCCTTGCCCAAGCACATGATGTCCGGGACGATGCCGGCATGGTCCACCGCGAACAGCTCGCCGGTGCGCCCGAATCCGGTGGCGATTTCATCGGCAATCAGCGGCAGGTCGTGTTCGTCGGCGAGCTCGCGCAGGATGCCGAGCACCGCCGGCGGGTAGATGTGCATGCCTCCGGCACCCTGGAGCACCGGTTCGCACACGATCCCGGCCAGCTGCGCGGAGTTCGTGGAGACCAACGCGCGCACCGTGCTTTCCCAGTCGGCCAGCTCGGACGCGAGGTATTCCCAGTGCCCCGGTGCGGTGCGGCGTGCGCTCGGGGGCTTGGGCAGGAAGAGTTCGGCGGAGGAGCGCCGGGTGAAAGCCGCATGCATTCCGTCCTGCGGGTCGCAGATGCCCATGGTGGCGAAGGTGTCCCCGTGGTAGCCGCCGCGCAGGGCCGCGAACCGGTGGCGCGTGGTGCGGCCCTTTGCCTCCTGGTATTGGAGGGCGAGCTTCAGCGCCACCTCGACGCTGATTGACCCGGAATCGGCCAGGAACACGTGGCGCAGGTCGCCCGGTGCCAGGGCCACCAGACGCTCGGCCAGCTCGATGGCCGGTTGGTGGGTCAGTCCGCCGAACATCACATGGCTGAACTTCTCCAGTTGTCCGCGCGCCGCGGCATCCAGCGCCGGGTTGCGGTAGCCGTGCACGGCTGACCACCATGAGGACATCCCGTCGATGACCTCGCGGAGGGTGCCGGTTTCGTCTTCGAGGACCAGCCGGGCGCCGCGTGCTTCGGTGACCGCGTAGCCTGCCCCCGCATCAAGTGCGGCGTAGGGGTGCCAGAGCAACCCTGCGTCGCGGGAGAGCAAGCTCGCATCGGTGGCCATCACGCGTTCGGGTTCTCTGCGGTCCCGGCGCCGCGGCGGCGCAGCACCGGTTCCGTCTCGCCGGCGCCGCCACCGGAGGCCGCTTGGCCGCAGGCCGCTGAGGCCGCGGAGGAGCAGCAGGATCCGGCGCACCCGGCCGCGGCGGCATTGCCTGCATCCGCTGGCTGGCGGGCGGCGTGGGCGGCGGCTGCGTGCAGGGTCTCGGCGATCTGCGCGGTGTTTTTGCCCTCCTGGCCCAGCACCACGAATCCGGCGTCGGCGATCATCGCCAGATCGGCGCGCGCATCCTGGCCTTCACTGGTCAGGTAGTCGCCCAGGAAGAGCGAATTGGCCACTTCCAGCGCGGTGGACTGCAGGGAGCGCAGGTGCATTTCTCGGCCGGCGGCGATACGCAGTTCCTTGTCTGGACAGGCCAGACGAACCAGTGCGAGGATGCGCAGGCAAGCCAGCGGGGTGAGGTTCCAAGTTCCTTCCAGCGGAGTGCCGTCAAAGGGCATCAGGAAATTGACCGGAATTGAGTCGGTATCCAACGCACGCAGCGCGAAGACCGCTTCGATGAGCTGGTCGGTGCTTTCGCCCATGCCGACAATGAGTCCAGAACAGGGGGAGAGGCCTGCCCCCTTGGCCTGTTCGACGGTGGCTATGCGCTCCTGGTAGCTGTGTGTGCTGCAGATTTCCGGGTAGAGGGATTCTGCGGTGTTGAGATTGTGGTTGTAGGCATCGGCGCCGGCCGTCTTGAGCTGTTCGGCCTGTCCGCCTTTGAGGATGCCCAGGCAAGCGCAGACCTCTACCTGCGGATGTTCTTCTTTGAGCTGGTCAATCATGGTGCTTACGCGATTGACATCCCGGTCGGTGGGTCCTTTGCCCGAAGCCACCAAGCAGACTCGCGAGGCACCTGCGGCAATGCCAAGTCCGGCCTGGCGGACCGCTTCGTCTGGTTTGAGCCAGGTGTATTTCAGGATTTCTGCCTTGGATCCCAGGCGTTGCGAGCAGTAGGTGCAGTCTTCCGGGCACAATCCAGATTTGAGGTTCACCAAATAGTTCACCTTCACGGTGTTGGAGAAGTGCTTCCTGCGTAGCCGGCCGGCTGCCGTGACGAGCGTTAGTGTCTGCTCATCGGATGTGGCCAGGATAGCGCGGGACTCGGACGCGGTCAGGCGGTGCCCTTCGCTAATCCGTGCGGCGAGGGCAAAGGGGTCAAGCGCGGTGCGCTTCGGGCCGGTTAGTGTTGGCATCAAAAATCTCCTGTTGAACAGTGTTCAATATTGTTTGAATTCACTGTACAGCGGATTTTCGAATCATTGAACACTGTTCAGGTAATTGACTCGAAGATTAAATGAAGCAGCTCGCGTCGTTTGATGCCAACCAAACGACGCGAGCTGCGAGAAACTAGCGCTAAACCGGAGAAACCACCTGAACCAAGGGATTGTCCAAATCGCCGGCATAGAGCAACCCGCCGGATTGATCCGAAAGATCCAGCATCTGCTGGTTATTTCGCAGTTGCAGTCTGTTCAGGCAGGAGAGCGGGAAGCTGTCGGCAAACAGGCCCAAGGCCTCGAAGCGGTCTGCAAAATCAGGATGCTGTTCCCGGTAGTTCAACAGGCTTTCGGTGACGACCTGCCAGAATTCGGCTTCCGGAAGCAAGTCTTCGGCATCCAATAACGGGGCGAGGAAGCGGAAGAAGGAATCAAAAACATCGGTGAATATCGAAAGCACCGGGTCGCCACCGGTGCGCACCCGACGAATTGTTTCCGGAAGTTCTACGCGGTCCGAGAGCACCGCAATTTCTTCGCCCAGGTCCTTGAGCAGCACCCGCTGCACCGCCCCGTCGCGCAGAACCAGGATGATGTTCTCGCCGTGCGGCATGAACACCAAGTCATAGGCCGCGAGGCAATGCACCAATGGAGCCAGATAGGCGTCCAGGTATTGGTTAAGCCACACCTTCGGTTCAAGTCCGCTGCGGCGGATAAGCGCCGCGGCGTAGCTCTTGCCGTGGGCATCGACATGGAGCAAGCTGGCCATCGTGGCAAGGGTTTCGCCCGGTTCCAGCATGTCGATGGGCGACTCACGCCAGAGCGCGGCAAGCATCTTGCGCTGTGGTGCGCTGGGCGTGGTGGCCGCCTCGAACTGCTGGTTTCGATATCCGACTGCCGCGACCTCGCGCAGCAACGCTACCGGTTGCGAGGCGAGTACCGGATCCGCGGCGAAGAGCTCATAAAGCCACTGATTGATGGCCGGGGTGACCTTCATATAGTCGGCGCTGAGTCCGCGCATGAACCCCATGTTAAGAATTGACATCGCGGTCTTGACATAGTGCTTGCGCGGTGAGGTGACATTGAAGAATGTGCGTATCGACTGTTGCGCCTGATACTCGTCCGCAGAATATCCCAGCCAAATCAACTGACCACGAGCAATGTCGTTGGCAAAGGTGGTGGACAGCCGGTTCTCCCACTGCCAGGGGTGGACCGGAAGATAAATGTATTGCGCAGGATCGAGTTCGGTGCCGGCCAGGCGCCGGGAGAGGTGCCGATCCAATGTCGCTTTGGCTTCACCGCCCAGTTCTTGTTCAAGCAACGACTGGTAGTCCAGCCCGTCGATGGAGTCGAATGAGGCCTGTGAAATATGCGCGGCAACCCAACCGAGCCGGATAGCGGATCCCGTTTCCGGCGCATAACGCAGGTAGTCGGAGCTTCCTACGCCGATGCGCCCATTATTGGCCACGAAGCACGGATGCCCCTCGGTCATGGAGGATTCGATGCGCTGGAAGGATTCTGCCGGGCTGCCGGTGGCTTCGGCAAGCTGTGTGCTGTCGTGGAGCGCATGCGCCTGCTTGTAGCAATGGCTGCCTAGCGTGCTGTTTAGCTCCTCTAGATAAGTGGGGAGCTGTGCCTCGCTGAGCGTGAGTTCGGTGGCGAAAAGGGTGACAAAATCCAATACGTCTACGTCGCCACCGTGCCAGCCCTCGGCGGCCTGGATTAGATGTTCAACCGATGACTGCGAGATCTGCCAGTGATTCAGCGCGTAGCGTTGGGCGGTAAATTCGTAGCGGTGTCCCTGCTTTTCGACCCGGTAACGGTCCTCTCCCAGGGGGAGCGGCTCCAGCAGGCGCTCGTGGCTGAATTCGCCTAGGGCCTTGGCCAGAACATGCCTATTCGCCCGTTCCCAGCGGGCCGGACTTAAGTGGTTGGCGCCGGCTGATATCCCGGTGGTGCGCTCAAAATCCTCGCGGGTACAAATCGAAAGCAACGCCTGCTTGGGACCTTGCGGCTCATCAAGCGTGACTTCCTTCAGCGGCTGTAAGCCGACGCGCGAGTTGAGAGCTTGAATCGCCTTGTTCCGTACATCGGGTTCGACCACCACCCGTTCAATTCCCGGTTGCGCGAAAGCGTGCCGGATGGCCGCACCGAGGGCATGCAAGGTAAACCCGGTCTCGACTTTCCCCGCGGGGACCGGAGCAAGGAAGTGCAGCCCGCGGTCTCCACGGACATACGGGTACTTTCCCGCGAGCGTGGATGTCGAGGGATCGTAGAGTTCAACCAGGAAGCGTGGTTCACCGCGAAGCTCTCCAAGGAGCACCTCATAGTTGGGGAGCTCCAGCAGTCCGCGATATTCGGTTTCAACCTCGTCAAGGCTCGCGGTGGCCATTCCCCAATAGCGGGCATGCTCGGTGGCGATCCAGGAGTGCAATAGCTCAGCGTCGGAGGGCAGCTGAATGCTGCGGAAGGTAAATGAGTCGTAGGTCGTCATGGGGCTCCTAGTCTTGGGCCGAGATTGGCTGCGGTTGGGAAGTTGGCAAGTTCTCCAGCGATGCGGCACCGAACCGTTGGAAGGAGATGCGCTCCTCGACTCGGTAGACCTCGCGCCCGGCAATGCGGTTGATGAGTACCGAATTCCTGTAGGCGCCCATGCCGAGATCCGGGGCGGTGAATCCGTGCGTGTGCAGTTCAGCGTTTTGCACGAAGATGTCGTGGTTCGTGCCTACCGAGTAGTTGCGGTCCACGTCCAGGCGGCCGTCGGGCAGGCGGGTGATTCGGTCTTCGAGGCCTTCGAGGAAGTCTGGTGTGCCGTTGCGGTAGCCAGTGGCAAGGACCAGCGCGTCGGTGAGGAATGCGAGATTCTCCTTTTCCCGTTCGTGGTGCAGCTCGACAAGGATCGCTCCGTCCTGAGGGGCCACGGCTGTTGCGGCGCATCCTGTGCGCAGGTGAATGGGGGCCGGAGAAGTCACGCTGCGCTGGTAGAGCTCTTCATGTATTTCATCGATCAGGTCGGCATTGATGCCCTTGTACAGGCCTTTTTGCGCCTTGGACAGCGCGTCGCGCTCCGAGATCGGCTGGGCATGGAAGTGGTCTATATAGTCTGGCGAAGTCATTTCCAAGGTCAGCTTCGTATACTCCAGCGGGAAGAAACGCTCGGAGCGTGTCGCCCATACCAAATGGTCTTGTTCCGGCAGGTTGCGCAGCAGGTCGAGGAAGATTTCCGCGGCGCTCTGTCCACTGCCCAGCACCGTGACGACCTTGGGCGTCTGCTCGGCCTTTGGCTCAATGATGCTCTGCCGTGAATGCAGGTACTCGGAGGAATGGGTCACCGAGCTCGTGGACAGCAACTGCTCGTCGACAAAGTCCGGGAGATAGGGCTGGGAACCGGTGCCGAGCACCAGCTTGTCCGCGCTGAAATGGGTCAGGCCTCGATCGGTGAGCACCGAAAGCTGGTAGGCGCCGTCCGCAAATTCGGCAGAAAGTACGCGATGTCCGAAGCGGACACTGGGCAGCAGTTGCGCAGCCCACGCTAGATAGTCGCTGTATTCGTTGCGCAGCGCGTAGAAGTTTTCGCGGATGTAGAACGGGTAGATTCGCCCCTTTTCCTTCAGATAGTTCAGGAAGGAAAACTTGTTGGTGGGATCTGCGAGCGTGACAAGATCTGCCATGAAGGGCACCTGCAGGTGCGCGCCGTCCAGCATCATGCCCGGGTGCCACACGAAGTTGTCGCTGGCCTCCAGCACCGCGACCTTCAACTCCGGGAGCGGGTCGGTGAGGGCAGCGAACCCTAGATTGAAGGGGCCAGCGCCAATGGCGATCACATCAAAGTGCTCCTGGGCTAATCCACGGTTCATGCGCGAGCTCCTTCTAAGCGTTCGAGCAGCAAGTCATTGCCGACGCGGCAAATTGCGTCGAGTATCTCGGTCAGGTCTTTCATGGTGGTATTCGGGTTCAGCAAGGTCAGCTTGAGCACGCGCTGACCGTCCACGGTGGTGGCAGCGATCATCGCTTCGCCGGTGCGGTAGAGCCGCTGGCGAATCTGGTTAGTCAGTTCATTCATTTCGGAGCAATTCAGGTGGCTGCCGGGATCTTTGAAGCTGAAGACCAAGGTGCTCAGTTGCACCGGGGCCGCCAGCTCCAGCTGCGGCCGGAGAGAGACCTCGGCCTCGAGGGATTCGGCGAGTTCGATCACCCGGTCGAACATGGCACCCAGACGCACCGCCCCAAGTGTGCGGAGGGTAACCCAAAGCTTCAGCGCATCGAAGCGCCGAGTGGTCTGCAGCGACTTGTCGACCTGGTTGGGGGTCTGCTGGGCTTGGGACTTCGGGTTCAGGTATTCGGCGTAGTGGACAATGGATTCGAAGGAATCTGCCTCGCGCAGGATCAAGGCGCTGGAACCTATTGGCTGGAAGAAGGACTTGTGGAAGTCCACGGTCACCGAGTCTGCAAGCTCTATGCCCGACAGCCGTTCGCGGTGCGAGGAGGAAAGCAGCAGTCCACCGCCATATGCGGCGTCGACGTGGAACCATGCGCCGACCTCATTGGCCAGGGCAGCTATGGGTCCCAGCGGATCGATGGCCCCGAAATCGGTGGTTCCCGCGGTCGCCGAGATCGCCATCGGAACCAATCCACGATTGATATCGCGGGCAATCTGCTCGCGTAACTTGTCGGCGTCCATCCGGTGGTGGCCGTCGGTTTCAATGCCGACGGCGGCCTCATGCCCCAGCCCCAGCATCATCGCTGCGTTAGAGATACTGAAGTGGGCATCTTGTGAGGTATAGATGCGCAGGTTCTGCAGCCGCTGAGGCAAGGAGCCGGAGGTTTTCGACACCGCGGCGTTGCGGGCGATCAACATGGCTTGCAGATTGGACTGGGTGCCACCGGAGGTGAAGATGCCATCCGCGGCGAGTTGCGGGAATCCAATGAGCTGCGCGGTCCACGCGGTGAGGCGACGCTCAATGAGCGTGGCCCCGGCGCTCTGGTCAAAGGTATCCATTGAGGTGTTCAGGCTGGTGACGAATGCTTCGGCGGCCACCGCAGGAATTACCACCGGGCAATTGAGATGCGCGGCGTATTTCGGGTGATGGAAATAGACGGCGTCACGCAGGTAGATCTTTTTCAGCTCGTCAAAAGACTCGGCGTTGCTCCCAAGCGGTGAGTCGAGGTCGATGGCATCGACCAGGCCTTGCAGATCCTCCGGCGAGGGGCCGGTGGTGGGTGATTCGACGGCGGCTAGCTGATCGGTGACCCGCAACAGTGCCTCTCGGGCCTCGGACTCATAATGATCTAAGGTGCCCGAGCACAGCAATGAGTCATCAAAAAGCTGCGAGTCAAACAGGGGGATGTGCAGGGTCTCAAGAGAGGTTCCCACGGATACTCCTCACATGGTGAATTAAGTATTTGGTTAGTCTTCCCTAACCGCGAACTAGTAACATCACAACTAGGTAACGTATTGCAAGCCCTTTGCGGATATGACGATCCGCGGGGAACCATTTGAAGATGCTCAAGGAGTCGAAATCGCAGCGAATCTTGGGCGCGAGACGAAGATGGGAATCTCGCCAAATTTCGCCGCTCAAACACGCAAGATTGCCGGTCGACAAGGAGAAATGCTGGTCGACTCGGTTCGCGATGAGGTAGCGTTGCCGTGAGGCCTCGGTGTGACCTTTCTGACAATTTTCATGGAGCGTAATGGAAACGATTTTGCGTGGTGAGCGACGTTTCCTTTATTCAAATGCCAGCGACGCAGCCGGCAGAAACCTGGCGGACTTCACCGTGGACCTCATCTTCGTCACCGCACTTGGTGCAAGCGCCTGGCAAATGGGCCTGCTCAACACCTTGGGTTCCGCCGCATTCCTCGTCGCCACAATTCCCATCGGATACCTGATTGACCGTTACCGGCCTCTGCGGTTGCTGCGCATTGGGCTTGCCGCCAAGCTCGTGCTGGCCGGTTGCCTCTTGCTGTTGACCTTCACCGGGACCCTGAACATCGGCTACGGATTCCTGCTGGTCACGCTGCTGGGCGTCTGCAATGTCGTAGCAGAGACTGCACAAGTCTCGGCCGTCCCGCAATTGAACACGAACACCGGCGCGAAACGCGCAACCTCGATGAGTCGGCTGATCGCTAAACTCACCGCCGCGGATCAGTCGCTGGCGATTATCATCCCTGTTGTCGCGGGCACCAGCTTCGTCATCTTCGGAGCGTCAACCCTTCTGGCGGTCGTCGTGGTTCTAGCCATGCTGGCCCTGGGGTTCGCCTATCTGGTCAGGCTCCCACGCAAGCCAGGGTCGCAAGGAAATCAAAGTCCCGGTACTGAGGAAGAAAAACACGATACCCGCTGGCTTTCCGGGCTGAAATACCTGCGCACAAACCGGATTCTGATTGCGGTCACCGTTGCGGTCATGTGCTCAAACTTCGGGCTCGCGCTAGGCTCCGCGGTAGAAGCGTTGTTCATCGTGAATTATCTAGGATTCGGTGCCCAAGGATTTGGCATTTTTGCCGGACTTGGCGGTGCCGGTGGGCTGCTAGGCGCCGCGCTGGCCACACGCATTGCCACTCGGTTTTCAACGGCTCGGCTGACGACGGTGACATTGCTCAGTCAATTTTTCTTGGCCTCCATGGTTTTTATCGCCGCATTCACTGCCCCGTTGGTTTCCATGATTCTGCTCGGTGTGCAAGCAGTGGCGTGGGGGATCGTGGTGATTGTTTTCAACATCGCCGTCTCGGCGTGGGTTGCAGAAATTACGCCGGAGCAGCTCTTGGGCAGGGTGAGCAGCGCTCGCCGATTGTTCACTTTCGGCGCGATACCGTTGGGAAGCCTTGCCGGCGGCGCCATCGGTTCGGCCTTCGGCATTCCGGCTGCGCTGGGGCTGTGGCCGCTGGCCGTTGCCGCCGGGCTCATCGCATACCTCATGGTGCGCCCGCGAAAGGCACTTTTGAGCGCAGGTCAGACTCGGTGACCTTAAACGATAAGCTTGGAAAACCAGCTCCCCAAACGAAGGCTTCCACGCTCGTGAAACTCGTCATCGATGCCCGATATACCCGGGTCACCCATCACGACGGAATCAGCCGCTATACCGCGGGACTCATCGAAGCAACGGCCAAGATCGCCGACGTGACGATGCTGATCAACGATCTGCGGCAGTTGGACCTGCTGCCAGATGTTCCGCACCTCAAGATTTCTGCCCCCACGAGCGTCCTTGAACCGTTGGTGGCGCTGCAGATCAATAAGCTGCAGCCAGATGTGGTGTTCTCCCCGATGCAAACCATGGGCACGCTGGGGCGAAAATTCCCGGTCATTCTCACCCTGCACGATCTGATTTACTATGCGCACCCGCATGCCCCGAAATTCTTGCCCGCGCCCATCCGCTGGGGCTGGTTCCTGTTCCACCAGGTCTACTTCCCGCAACGAATTCTGCTGAACCGTGCCGACGCGGTAGCTACCGTTTCACAAACCACCGCGGATCTGATGCGCAAGCACAGGCTCACTAAGCGACATATCGGCTTGGTATCCAATGCTCCGTCGCGCGAGAGCGCAAGCCGCGATCTGCGAGCGACCGCGAAGAACACGCTGCTCTACATGGGATCATTTATGGAATATAAAAACGTCGAGACGTTGATCCGGGCCATGCGGCTGCTGCCCGATTACGAGTTGCACCTGCTCAGCGGCATCAGCCAGCAGCGTCGCGCCGAGTTGGAAGCTGAAATTCCGCACAACGCCAAGGTGGTATTCCATGGGGGAGTGAGCGACGAAGAGTATGCCCGCTTGCTGGCTTCGTGCACCGCCTTGGTGACCCTGTCGCGTGAAGAAGGATATGGGCTTCCGCTGGTGGAAGCGATGAGTGCGGGCACTCCGGTGGTAGTCACCGACATGCCGATCTTCCGAGAAGTGGCCCAAGATGCGGCCCTTTTTGCGGACCCCGATAGCGCGGAAGCCTTCGCGCAACAGGTGCAGAAGCTCTCGGACCGGGATGTCTGGAGAGAATATGCGGACCGTGCGCTTGTTCGTGCCGGCCAATATTCGTGGGATGCCTCGGCCCGGCAATTAGTTGAACTGGCGCAGTACGCGATTGAGAACTCGCGCCGTTCGCCAAAATAGGTTTCGACTTGGATTTGAAAGGAATCGCCGACTCTCGGGTCGGGTAGCTGCATGCCTTGCGCGCGAGTTGAATCCCTGATTTCAAAACAGTACTTGGCTAGTGCTAAAGTAGTTCTCGTAGCTTTCCTCCATAGCTCAATTGGCAGAGCATTCGACTGTTAATCGAAGGGTTACTGGTTCAAGTCCAGTTGGAGGAGCCAAGTGAACACCCCGTATTCATCTTCAGATGAATACGGGGTGTTTTTTAGTATCGATCCGTTGTTCGGCACCCGGGCACGCGAATGGTCCTTCTGGTGGGTCAATGCCTGTGCGTTTACAGAACTATTACGCGCCACGACGGTCTCAAAAATTGCGTTGGGTTGCTGGGCGCAGCCGTCGGCGTCAATCAGGAACAAGCTTCCTCACTGGCCTAGTTGGAGAAGGAGTTATTTTCCGCGAAAACGAGTAGGGTCGGCGGTCACGAAACCAATTGATGCAAGAGGGTCCTTCACTTCCGACGCTCACGTGTTTCATGGTGGTTCTTGCCACGTCTGTTTTCGTTCGTATCATTGATATTTGCAACTGTATCCACGCGAGGGCGCGCAGACGGACGCTCCAGGAGCAGGCCAACTCCGGCAAGAATGATGAAAAGTCCGCCAATGAGTCCGAAGGTCACGGGCTCGTCCAGCCACAGCACGCCTATGGTGGAGGCCGAAATGGGAACCAGAAGCGCAACGGTCGATGCAGTCACCGGCCCAGCTTGGCGAATAACCCAGAAATAGACCAAATAGCCCGCGGCGGTAGCTCCGAGGCCCAGCGCAAGGACGGCAATTAGCGGACCGCCAGTGATTGGGCCAATCGGGGGTGCGATGGCGGTAAGTGGGACCAGAAGTGTTGCAGCGGCAAGTTGCTGGCCGAGGGCGAGTGTCATGGGAGGAGTGCCGAGAAATGACTTTCGGGCGTAGACGCCGCCCACAGCGTATAGCAGAGCCGCTGTCAAGGAGGCTCCAACCGCCACCAGTGCGCGGCTATCGACCTGCAACGGAGCTCCTCCCACGAGCATCGATACACCGACAATGCCAGTTATGACACCTACCATCTGGCGTCGAGTGACCCTTTGCCTAAGCCAGAAAGCGGCAACGAATACCGTGAACATTGGTGTTGTGGCGTTCAAGATCGACGCCATCGACGCGTTGAGTCCAACGATTGCCGTTGCGACAAGCGTGAGTGGAGCCGCGACATTAAGGGCCGCTAACAGTAGGAATGCAGGGAACCGCCGGCCGACTGCGTGCCAAGTTGCTTTGCTGGCAGCAGTCATAAGCGTAAGCGCCAACGCTGCGACGATGAAGCGACCATGGGTCGTTCCGACGGCTCCGAATGCCGGAGCGGCAATGGCAATCAAGGGGAACGAACTTCCCCAGAGCAGGCCAACTAGCAGTAGGGCGCCGGTTACTCGTACTCGGCCGGACAGGGCAACTCGCGCGCGTCGCCTTGGCCTTTGGTTGTAAGTTTTCGAAATGTCCGGTCGATGTGCGTCAGTCATGCTAAATCGCGACCTTTCGCTTCAGATCTTGGAACAACTGGAAATGCGCGGAGGATCCGTACCGCGCGCTCCCTGACTGGAGTAAGTTGCTGATTCGCCGTCGTTCTCCTTGGCGCCACCGCACGGCCGTGTCACGCGGCATGTCCCGATCAATATTGGCGTTCGCGCCACTGATTCCAGCTGCGTCCAGCCGATTCGCAACGGAGTGTTCGGCTTGGTGCCAATCGAAGCCAACGGTCTCAATGCGTTTCGTCAGCAAATTAGATGCGCCGAAGAGTTCTGTGGACTCTCTCATTAGGTCTCCTTGGGTGAGGTTTCCGGAAATTCGATGTTGTTTGCCCTATGAAGAGCGTTAGCTGTCATTTGAGGTCAGCCATCGGGCCTTTCTCCTGCCGTATGACCGGTCGTGATGACGTCTCGGTGTGCTTAATTGACAGATATACCCCCCTATGGGTATACCTTATACCCATACCCCCTATGGGTATAGATTGTATCCATACCGGATATATCCTGGAATCTTTCAGGAGGAACTCACATGTCTGTCCACCCACCACCATCGCCAGCAAAGCGATGGTTCGGCTGAGCACTGATCGCCACGGCCCAGTTCGTAGTCATCATGGACACTTCGATCATTGGCGTCGCCCTGCCCGACATGCAACGAGATCTCGGTTTCACCCCGGAGTCCCTATCATGGGTATTCAACGCCTACGTAGTGGCATTCGGCGGCTTGCTCTTACTTGGGGGTCGTCTTGCGGATGCCTTCGGAGCGCGGAAGGTCTTTGTGTTGGGCTGGCTCGTATTGATCGCAGGATCGCTGATGGCTGGAGCAGCCACCAGCATTGAGCTTGAGATCGCAGGCCGCGCCGTTCAGGGTGCCGGATCTGCCCTGATCGCGCCGGCGGCGCTGACTCTGCTCATGATGCTCTTTGGCGGCACTGCCGAGCTTCCTAAGGCCTTCGCGGTCTACGGAGCTGCGGCACCAATCGGGGGCACCGCCGGCGTCTTCCTCGGCGGAGTGCTGACCGAATACGCGAGCTGGCCCTGGGTTTTCTATGTCACCATTCCGATCGCGGTCTTCGTGCTGGCATTCACCGCAACGGTGCTTCCTCGAACCGCGAGGAAGGCGTCGGGATCAATTGACATCGCCGGGGCATCCACCGTGACTGGCGGGCTTGCTGCGACCGTCTACGCTATTGTGAATGCCCCAGAAGTGGGGTGGCTTACCGCGCCTACTCTCGGCGTCCTGGCCGGAGGCCTCGTCCTTTTGGCTATTTTCTTCGTGATTCAGGCAAGAAGTCGCAACCCCCTGCTGCGCCTCGGACTGCTTCGCACGCCGCTCCTCGGGGCGGCCAATGGCGCACAGCTCCTGCTGGGTGCGGCATGGGTATCCATGTGGTTCTTCCTGAATCTGTATCTACAGCAGGTGCTTGGTGCTACCGCTTTCGCTGCTGGTGCCGCGCTCCTGCCGATGACCGGCCTGGTCGTGCTCGTCATGGTCGCGTTGGCGCCACGGCTTCAAGCCCGGTTCGGTGCCAAGGCGCTGATTGTCACCGGGCTGCTCGTGCTGGCGGCCGGACTCATGTGGCTCTCCTTGATGCAACCGGACGGAAACTATGCCACAGACGTTCTACCGGCATCGCTGCTGGCGGCCCTCGGGATGTCATTGGCGTTCGTCCCCTCACTTGGTACCGCGATCAATGCCGCACCGCCCGTCGAAACGGGTGTTGCCTCCGGGTTGGTGAGTACCAGCTACCAGATCGGATCGGCCCTCGGCCTCGCAGCCCTCACGGCAATCGTTTACGGTATCTCCGGTGCCGAACCGTCCGCGGTGGATCTGACGCGGGGGTATTCGGCGGCCTTCATCGGTGCCGCCATCCTCGCCTTTGCAGGAGCGGTGATAACTGCCACCACTATGAGCAAATCCGCTGCTTCCACTCCCTCGTCAGGCGAATCAATCTCCGCATGACAGCGGGGACGAGGTATTAGGGCGCATCACTTCAGCTTCTTTTATTTCAGTCTGGATGCATCAACAGGTAATCAATAATCGACAGGCGGATACAAAAAGCCCAACACCAACTGCTGATCGCTCGCGAAGGGTCACTCAACTCATTGGGAGCCAAGCGATCCGCGGCAACCCTAAATCCAGAGGTAATGGGGGTGTGGCTCATAACCTGTGAGGAATTGAGGGCCGTGCGGCGGATTTAGCAGCGTCTTGACATCGCAGCCAATTCGCTAGTTTAGAAACTGGGGCCGGAGGCGGGCAACTAGCTCGTCTTCGGTTTCGTTAACTGTCCGTTGAGTTCTTCAATTATTGATACGGCTTCCGGAGCCTATATGGACACCGTCAAAGAACCGACCGTGAACTTCATGATTCGAGAGTACTGCGGACTAAGTGGGAGCTGTCACGGACCGTTGGACCGTAAAAACGTAGGCGGCCTCATTCTCTGGTGTAACGAGTGAGCATGGAGATTTTGGCATGCGGATTTGCACGCTGAAAGAAAGAAGCCAACGTGCACGGGAATCAGCTGGAGAACCTACCCTATTGAGCCGTCCGTGGTAGGGGCAGCGCACCTGCGCGAACGCTGGTGAACCGGTACCTCGCGGCGCAATCCACCATGTCACGATGGACCCCCGAAGTGAACTACAGCCAGTAGCCGGGCGATGGAACCAGTACCCTGGTCGGCGGCCCATAGGTTCTTGGCGTTACCGAAAACACGACGATCCGCCGATCTGTGTAATGCCGTGGAGCCAGCGTTCATCCGAAACCCCATGAAAAGCTCGTTAATGGGCCAAGGCGTGACGCAGGACAGTAAGTTCGTGTTTGGTCTGTACCGTTCGGGTTTGCTCCATAGCGGAAATTGTCTGGACTAGAACGTCGGCCACCAACAGGGAGGTCAGCGCTTCTGCGGTGAGTCCCGTCGGGGTATGTGGAGCGTGCAGGCAGACCTCGACCTCGCCGCTGAGTTCCTCTTGTAGTTCGTCGCTAATCAGTACGACTTTTGCTCCTACGTCGCGAGCGCGTTGGAGCAATACGCGAAGGTCGGCAAGCATTCGCCCAGGGGCGAAAACCATCACTGCGTCCTCGGCGCTGATCATCAGCAGTTGGTCGGCCAGTTGAAAGCCACTGGCGGATATGAAATGGGAGGGAAGCCCGATGCGATTGAGCTTGAGAGCAAGATGCTCCGCTGCCAATCCCGAGGCTCCGACGCCATAGGTGATTACCCGCGGGGCCGCCAGCGCCAAGTGCACGGCGCGCGTCATTGGTTCGATGGAGGATTCGGCGAAAGCCAGTTCCAAGCGTTCCGAGGCCTCCGTGTTCACGCTGCGCCAGACCTCCTCAATGTTCCCTCCGATACTCTTGATCCGTTGGCGTGCCCGAATCTCGGGGGAGACCGCGGCGGAGAACGGCGCCGCGACCTGCTGTTTGAGTTCGGAGAGACCGCTGTATCCGAGTGACTGGATGGTGCGCACCACCGTGGCGTTGCTGGTTCGGCTCTCTGCGCCAAGGTCTTGCGCCCCGGCGTAGAGCAGCCGCTCGGCAGTGGTGCGCACTAGTAGTTGGGCCACCGAACGTTCGGCCCTTGATAGTTCTTCCCAGTGGTCGCGGACCCGCTGCTGTAAAACTAACAAGCCTGGATTCTCCGTAATGTCTGTTACATCACCAGATTTTGTTGTATCGTTCATTTCAAGCACTTCCCTTCTT
The DNA here is from genome assembly GCF_052379245.1 of Glutamicibacter sp. AOP12-B1-11. NCBI lineage: Bacteria > Bacillati > Actinomycetota > Actinomycetes > Micrococcales > Micrococcaceae > Glutamicibacter > Glutamicibacter sp. AOP12-B1-11. Next base: position 52,600 of record NZ_JBQSYL010000023.1, read on the forward strand.
GTAACAGACAATACATCTGTTTATGGGAGCGGCACCAACGGCAACGGGCATTCGCGCCAATAAGGAACACCTTCAATGGAACAGTTGAAACTTCGCACCCTAGAGATTTCGGGAACCCCGCGAGAACGGGGTAGGCAATACGGACAAGGAGCTGCCGACCTAATCACGAAGGCCATTTCCTTCTACACGGAGGCCTTTGACCAACAACTCGGACGCAGTTGGGAGGGGATGCGTGAACGGGCGGCGGCTTGGGTGCCACTGTGCGCCGAGAAGGCTCCGGAGATCATGGAGGAGATCGCCGGGATTGCCGAGGGCGCCGGGGTCCAGATGCTTGACATCCTGTTGTTGAACCTGCGAGGGGAGGTCATCTACGACGCGGCGGCTCTGCCCGCCCCGGACGAAGATGAAGTTGAGGGTTGCACGAGCTTTGCGCTGCTGGATTCTGCCAGCGGAGACGGGCACGTCTACGCTGGACAAAACTGGGATTGGCGCCATGGCACTCGGGACACGGTGCTGATCCTGCGCGTTGTTCAGGACCCGCTGCCAACGCTGATCATGCAGGTGGAGGCCGGGCAGATCGGCCGGCACGGGGCCAATAGCGCGGGCATTGCGCTGAACGCCAATGGGTTGGGTGGCCGATTCGGCACTGCCTTGGGGCTACCGCAGACCTTCATCCGCCGTATGGTGCTGAATCAGAGCGAATTCGCCGACGCCCTGAACACGCTGGTGCGCACCAAGACTCACATCGCCTCCAACGCGTTACTCACTTTCGCGGACGGATTTGCCATTGACGTGGAAACCACCCCGGGGCGCAGTGGCTGGATGTATCCCACGAACGGGCTGCTCGTGCACGGAAACCACTACCAGGCATTCATCCCCGCCCAGCTGGCTGAGAGCTACCAGCCGGTCTCGGTGGACTCCCTCTTCCGGGTACCGCGCACAGAAGCGGGCTTGAGCCAGGTACGCATGGCCACGGACAGCCAGCAGGCACGCCAGCTGATTCATCAAGCCATGTCTGATCATCTGGGCTACCCGGAGTCGGTGTGCACCCACCCGGATGTGCGCCGTCCCGAAGTCCGCCAGTGGTCGACGCTGCTCTCCAGCTGCATCGACTTGACCACAGGCGAGTACTTCATTGCCCCGGGCAACCCCTGCACCAATGACTACCAAATTCTTCCCTGGAACGTCCTTGATGGCCCGGGCAGCCGCAACTCAATCGCAATGGGAACCACGAAGGAGAACGCATCATGAACAGTCCACTTCGCCGTAGCGCCGGACGCCGCACCATTCCGGCGCTGCTCGCCGCCCTTGCTCTCGGCCTCAGCGCCTGCTCCGGAGCCGGAGGCCCCACGGCGGTGCCCGAGGTCGAAGTGAGCTTCGGGCCCACCACCACACCTGCAACCGGGGACCTGGCCAAGGCAGTGTGGATGCTCTCGAAGGAACCGAGCACGCTGGATCCCGACGCCGACAGTGCCACCAGCGCCAGTACCGTGCTGGCCAATATCTGTGAGCGTCTCATGCAGCTCCAGCCGGACCTGAGTATTTCCGGCCATCTGGCGCAAAAGGCCGAATGGGTGGACAAAGCCACGGTCGTGTTCACGCTCCGCAAGGACGTGACGTTCCACGATGGAACCCCGATGACCGCCGATGACGTGCTTTATAGCATGAAACGCCACATGGCCGAGGGCGCCGAGGAATCGGACGAATACGCCAACGTGAAATCGCTGGAGAAGACCGGATCGCACGAGGTCACTGCCCACATGCTGGACGAAGACGCCATCTTCATCCAGGCGATGGCAGGCAACGGTGGCATCATCTACAACCGCAAGGCCCTCGAAGCTCAGGGCGAGGCTTTTGGCGGCCCGAGCGGCTCCGATGCCTGCAGCGGCCCCTATGAGCTTGGCAGCTGGAAGTCCGGCAGCGAGGTCGTTCTGAACCAGGCCGTCGAATACTGGAACCCGGCCAAGGCCGCGAAGACCGAAACCCTAACTTTCCGGTGGGCAGACGAAAATGCTGTGGTGAACGCGTTGATCAGCGGGGAAGCCCAAGGCGCCTACCTGGACTCGCCGGCCGCAGCCGTTCCGCTGCAGGGCAAGGACAATGTCGCCGTGTCCCAGGGGCCGGCCACCAACGTCTGGTCGCTGATTGCCACCGAACGCGGGATCCTGAAGGATGCGAACATCCGCAAGGCGCTGTCCCTGGTGCTCGACCGGCAAGGCATCGCCACCGCCGCATTCGGATCACTGGCCGAACCCTGGAAGACCCCCGTGGGCCCGGGCTCCTGGGGTTATGAACGCGAGACGTTCGAAACCGCCTACGACGCGCTTGAGGGCGCGCCCGCCAAACCGAGCGAGGCAGACATTGCCGCGGCCAAGCAGCTCGTTGCATCCTCCGCATTCCCCAACGGCGAGTTGGTCATTGCCAGCGACGGCAGCTCGGTTCGCAACGTGGTGTCCAACGCCCTGGTCGCGGCCGCCCAAAGCATCGGCCTGAGCGCAAAGATCATCACCGTCCCGCCACAGCAATACGGCGACTTCTATTCGGACGAGACCCTGCGCACCAGTGCCGACTTCTTCTCCGATGAGTACTACATCTCCAAGAACGACCCGGTGGGCTTCTACAAGAACGGCGAGAGCACCGCCCGGGTGAACTATGTCGGATTCTCCGATCCGGCCTACGACGCACTGGTGGCCAAGGCCAAGGCAACCACCGACGACGCGGCGCGCGCCAAGCTCTCCATCGAGCTGGAAGCGCGCTGGACCGAAGCCATGGTCTGGGTTCCGGTGGTTCAGACCCCCGCGACGGTGGCGCTGAATGCCGAAGTCACCGGCGCCCCCTCGTCGGCCGCCTTCATCTACTACCCGTGGGCCGCCGACCTTGGCGCGGCGGCGGGAAAGTAGCCTCACATGAAACGCATTATTGGCCGGCTGGCAGGTATGCTGGTGACCCTGCTGGCCGGGTCGTTCATCATCTTCATGGCCATGCACGCGGCCCCGGGGGATCCGGTCACCTTCCTGATCGGCAACCCCGAGGGCATCACCCCGGAACGAATCGCGGCCGTGCGCGCCCAGTACAACCTCGACCAGCCGGTGCTTGTCCAGTACTGGCTGTGGCTCACCCACGCGTTCACCGGCGACTTCGGGACCTCGTTCCACTACCTGCAGCCGGTGTCGGACTTGATGGCCACCCGGTTGCCCAACACGCTGTGGCTGGTTGGCTATGCCTCGGTGCTGTTCATCATCCTGGGCATCGGGCTTGGCATCGTTTCGGCGATCCGCCGTGGCTCGCGGGTCGACTCGGCGATCACCGGCTCGACGACGCTTGCAGCATCGATCCCCTCCTTCGTGACCGGCTTGCTGCTGGTCTACTTGTTCTCCGTCACCTTGGGCTGGTTCCCGGTCACCGGGGCCGGGGACGGAATCGCCGGACGGCTGCACCACTTGTTCCTTCCCGCGGTCTCCCTGTCCATCGGGGCGCTGGCCATCGTCAGCCGGGTGACCCGGCAGTCGATGATCGAACAGTTGGACGCAGACCACGTCGAGGCGGCCCGCAGCTTCGGGCTGGCGGAACGCAAGCTGGTGGTGCGGCATGTACTGCGCAACGCCTGGGGTCCGGTGATCACCATGGTCGCCCTGGTGGTGGCGAGCATGCTCGCCGGCACCGTGGTGATCGAGGGGGTCTTCGGGATCAGCGGCGTCGGCGCGCTGCTGGTCGACGCCATAAACACCCATGACTTTGCCGTCGTGCAGGCGGTGCTGCTCTACATGATCGTCGCCTACATGCTGGTGACCACGCTGGTGGACATCGTCCACCCACTATTGGATCCACGGATCCGTGCCAGAACGGGGAAACCATGAGCACCTCAACGACCCTGATCAATGCGCCGCGGAAACGCACCAAGGGGTATGGTGCGGCCTTCAACACCTGCCTGGGATTTCTGGTCCTGGTGATCCTGGGAGCGGTCCTCGCGCCCTGGATCGCACCGTATGCCCCGGACGAGATCGACTTCTCGGCCATTTGGACCTCGCCCGGGGCCGGGCACCTGTTCGGCACCGACCAATTGGGCCGGGACATCTTCTCCCGAGTGCTCTTCGGGGCGCGCGAAAGCCTGATCGGACCGCTGCTGCTGCTCGCCCTGGCCACGGTGCTCGGGGTGTTGATCGGCACGCTCGCGGCCTGGCACGGCGGATGGGTCGATACGCTGCTGGCCCGCATCACCGACGTGATGTTTGCCTTCCCCGGGCTGCTCTTCGTGGTGCTGGTCATCGCCGTCTTTGGCAAGGGGCCGGCCACCGCGATCCTGGCCCTGGCGCTTGCCTACGCGCCGGTGATCGCGAAGTTCACTCGCAGTATTGCGCTGGCCGAACTTTCCCGCCCCTACATCGACGCCTACAGGATCCAAGGCGTGAGCGCGCCGATGATCTGCCTGCGCTACCTGATCCCCAACATGTCCCCGGCCTTACTGGGCTACCTGGTGGTGCTCTTCGGAGAGGGCCTAATGAGCCTCGCCACGCTGAGCTTCCTCGGCTTCGGTGCCCAACCGCCAAGCTCCGAATGGGGGCTCATGGTCCAGGAGGGCCAGGCCGGGATTATCCAGGGCCATCTCTGGCCAACGCTCGCCCCGGGCTTGGTCATTGCCGCCGTCGTCGTCGCGGTGAACATCGTCGGCGTCCGACTCTCGGACCAGCTCAACGTCAAGAAGCCATAAGGAAGACAATGCTCCTGGAGATCAAGAACCTGCAACTGGATTTCGCCACGCCCGGAGGCAGCACTCGCGTGCTGCACGGGGTGGATCTGCACGTGGAACGCGGCGAGGTGGTTGGCCTGGTAGGGGAGTCCGGCTCCGGCAAGTCGACCACCGTCAGGGCGGCCCTTCGGCTGTACCCCCAGTCGGCCTCATGTACCGGCACCGTCAACGTCAATGGCGAGAACGTGCTTACCTGCGGGGAGGATGCACTCCACTCGGTGCGTTCCCGGGAGGTGGCCATGATTCACCAGGATCCGCGGGGCAGCTTGAACCCGGTGCGGCGCATCGGTGACTCGCTGACCGAACGCCTGGTCCACGTGCTGGGCGTGGACAAGTTCGCCGCACGCGCCAAGGGCACGGAGCTGCTGCGCGCCGTGGGGCTGACCCAGCCGGAGAAACGCATGCGCCAATACCCGCATGAGTTCTCCGGCGGCATGCTCCAGCGTGTGGTGATAGCTGCGGCGCTCAGCAGCGAACCTCAGTTGATCCTGGCCGACGAGGCTACCAGTGCCTTGGACGTCACCACTCAGGCTGAGGTGCTATCGGTGCTGCGCGAGGCCCAACGCTCACGAGGTTTGGGCATGCTCTTCATTACCCACGACCTGCACCTGGCCGCCGCCTATTGTGACCGGGTCTATGTCATGTTCAAGGGTCGCATCGTCGAGGAGCTGGAAGGCAATAACCTATTTGCCGCCGCGCGTGAGGAATACACCAGGGAATTGTTGTCGGCAGTTCCGAGCTTGAAGGGACAAAGACTGTGAGTATCGTCGTTCGGGAGCTTTGTAAGAGCTTCGACATGGGCAAGGGGCGCCCCGCCGTGGTGGCTGCGAACAAGGTCTCTTTCGACTTGGCGCCGGGGGAATCCCTGGGACTGGTGGGTGAATCCGGGTCCGGCAAGACCACGGTGGCACGTATGCTCGTGGGCTTGGAGACTCCGGATTCCGGTAGCGTTGAAATTGCTGGCCGCGACCGCGCACTCAATCGGCGGGGTGCCGCGGGGCGAAAGGAACGGGCCGCAGAAATTCAGATGGTGTTCCAAGATCCGTATGGATCCCTGGACCGCAGGCTGTCGGTGAGCCAGTGTTTGGGCCAGGCGCTGAAGTTGCAATCGCCCCTGCGCGGCGACGAGCTGCAGCGGGCAATCACAGAGCTCATGAACTCTGTGCGTCTTGAACCGCGACTTCTGTCTTCCTTCCCGCATCAACTCAGTGGCGGCCAACGCCAACGTCTGGCCATTGCCCGCGCGTTGGCCAGCAGCCCGAAGCTGTTGGTCCTCGACGAGGCCGTGTCGGCACTGGACGTGTCGGTGCAGGCACAGATTCTTCAGGTGCTCAACGAGATCCGCGCGGAGCGCGGCATCGCGTTGCTCTTTGTTAGCCATGATCTAGCAGTCATCCAGGAGGTCAGTGACAAGGTGATGGTCATGTATCGAGGGGATCCCATCGAGCAGGGGATAGTGTCAGACGTGTTGCAGAATCCGCAGCACGACTACACCAAGCTGCTGATTTCTTCGGTCCCCGGTCTCGGGTGGGACCCAGACGAGGTCATGGCACGTCGTCGGGAATTCGATCTGCTCCAGTCAGTACGCTGACATAGCAGATTCGAATTATTGGTTCGACAGTGTCAAGGCTCCATGTTGAGATTGGTCGGCCGGCAGTCACTACGATCCTCTTTTTTGGGCTATTAAAATTAACTGGGCACGTTGTTCTGGACGCAGCGTGTAGTCGATTTGAAAACGTCATTTGGCCGATGCTAAGGTATTACTCGTTGTATTCCTCCATAGCTCAATTGGCAGAGCATTCGACTGTTAATCGAAGGGTTACTGGTTCAAGTCCAGTTGGAGGAGCTTTCTTAAGGCCCCAACCGCATGACGCGGTTGGGGCCTTATTCATTAAAGCTTCACCCATTGGACTTCGGGATATCTGCGCGATCTTCAGGGGAAACCCTGATAGCGTCGCGAGTTGGGCTCTGGCTAGGATATTTATTAGGTAATCGCGTGTTCGCTCCGGTGCGTTTTGAGACGCGGCGGACGGCTAGAGGTTCGGGTAGTCAGCATGGACTATATAAAACTGATCCTTGAGAGCGAATCGGATTTCTGGTCGGTGAGGTATTGACGGGCCTCGGACACGATTAGTCGGCAGGTAACTGATGAACAGGATGTGAACTACGGGGCATGCATATTGATGCGGTCGCTTCCTATAAGCTCAAGTGGATAGACGATAGACTTTCAAATCGTTAACAGTTACACCCGTGGCATGAGATTTAGCTGTGGGGTTTACGCCTGAAGACTGATACGTAGGCGGTAACCGGAGTGCTAGCGTGGAAACACCGGTTGCCGAGCGATCGAGAATATGGAGAAACCATGTCTGAAGCTGATTCGATGCAAGCAGATGAAAGCCTGAAGTCGAGCGTCAAGAGTGCCAAGGCGCAAGTCGATGGACTCAAGGAGCTTGTCCCGCAGCAGCTCTCGGACGAGATCAAGCTAGGAACCACCTTGCTCAAGAGCAAGGGCATCAGTTTGGGTGTGGCCGCCGGACTTGCGGCGGGCGCACTTGTAGTAGTTTCGCTGTTTGTAGTTGCAGTGGTTGTCACCTTGGTGAACGTGTTGGCTATCTGGTTCCAGGGCTGGGCAGCTGCACTGATCGTCGCAGGTTTCTTCCTGCTGGTGGCAGCAATTCTTGCCCTTGTTATTTATCTCAAGGTTAAGAAAGCCTTGCCGCTGACTCCAGAAGCAGCGATTCGCGGCCTGCGCCACGATATCGGTGTGATCAAGGACGGCAGCAACTTCGACGTCAGCACCTTGGATGAGCCAATGCGCAAGAAGGACGAATCCGAAGAGTCCGCAAAGGACAAGAAGAAGGAACCTAAACCTCCGGCTCCTAGCGCGGATGAATTGGTACTTCGCACAAAGCGTCGCCGCCGCCAGATACAGGCGTTGCGCGACAACTTGGGTCAGAGCGTTCTAGGACCCAAAGCCAAAATCGACAAAGCACGCCAGTTTGCCGAAAACGCCGGAGACTCGGTGACTAACGCTGCTGCCAAGGCACGTAGTTTCGTCACCCCGTCGGTGAACAATGGTGAGAACAGCGAAGCTGATCGTGCAGGACAAGAACGGGTGGAGAAGGCTAAGCCTTTTGCGATCATTGCAGCGTCGGCCGGGGCTCTCGTTGCGATCATTCGTAAGCTGGTCAAGCGCTCCTAGGTTCTTGAACCGATGAGGTGGCGCGGCGATATCACGCAACCGCGCAGCATGGCCTCTCGGAATACAAGGAACTAGTGGGAAAGGCACTGACATGGTTTGGATCGCTATTGCAGCGGCACTATGCGGTGCCTTTTGCCTTGCCTTCGGCGCGCACTTCCAATCGAGCGCCGTAAAGTCTGCCGCCGGTGGTTTGGATGTCACCCTCGGCAATATTGGCAAGCTGATGGGCAATGGCCGGTGGATGAGTGGTTTGCTGCTGCTCGGGCTTGGCATGGTGCTCAATGTCTTCGCATTGGCCAGCGCCCCGCTGACCGTCGTACAGCCAATTGGCGCCATCGCGCTGGTGGTGACCACGGTGGTCAATGCGCGCGAACACAAGCTCACGATGAATCTTCCGACGGTACTCGCGATCGCCGCTTGTATGGTTGGCTCGGCCACGTTCGTACTGATGGCAATCAACGTTACCGGTGATCAGCATCAGGTCAGCAACTCCGAGGAGTTGCTGATCGAGGTGATTCTGGCGTGTGTTATCGCAATGATCGGAATCACTGCACTGTTTTTCCACCGGAAACTCGGGGCTATCTTCTACATCGTAGGGGCCGGTGTGCTCTTTGGCTTCGTAGCGGTGCTGGTACGTACCGTCGCAATCGATGTGCTGCACTTGGGCAGCCAATTCTGGTCATCGGTGCCATGGCTTGCTCTAGCAGCTGTGGTGGTGGCGGGGCTGCTTGGTTCATATTTTGTGCAAAACGCCTATTCAAAGGGACCGCCGGACTTGGTTATCGCAGGACTGACGGTAATTGACCCGATTGTCGGCATCGCCATAGGCATTACGATCCTGGGTGAGCTTCGTCCGGATGTGCCTGCCATGCTGGCTGTGGCCATGGCGCTGGCCGGGGTGCTTGCGATCGTTGGCGTGGTGGCGCTGTCTCGTCATCATCCGGTGGTTCTGGATCGCAAAGCCAAGGCGCGGCATTTAAAAACCCTGTCTAGCCATGACACATAGAAATAGCTAAGTACTTCTCACAAGACAATATGTTGATCGAACAAGGACAATACGTGGCCGAGGAAAAACCGCTGACGATCGTCATCGCCGCCGATACCTACCTGCCGGATATCAATGGCGCGGCCATGTTCTGTTATCGCTTGGCCACCGCCATGAAAGAGCGTGGGCATCGCGTGCACGTCTTGGCGGTACGCGGGGAGAACGGCAAGACCTTCACCGAAGTTCGTCCGGAGGCGATTGTGCATCGCCTGCAATCCCACGCCGTACCAACCCACGAGTACTTCCGGATCGTTTTTCCTTGGGAAGTTAACTCACAGATCAATAAGCTCCTGGCTGATATCAAGCCGGATGTGGTGCACGCGCAGAGCCACTATATGATCGGCCAGCAGACGATTGCCTACGCACGGAAGCACGGTGTGCGCTCGGTCGCAACAAATCACTTCATGCCCGAGAACCTCGACCCGTTCTTGCCATTCCCGAAGTGGTTCAAGAAAATTGTCGCGCGTAACTCCTGGCGCGATATGGGAAAGATCTTCGGCAAGGCCGACGCGGTTACCACGCCCACCCCTCTGGCGGCCAAAGCCATGAAAGACTATGCACGACTGACCAAGGTTTTGCCGCTGTCCAATGGCATTGAAGCCGGAAATTATGAGTTGGCTGAGGGCGAAGAGATAGTTCGCAACGAAGCGCCGACGATTCTTTTTGTTGGCCGTTTAGCTGTTGAGAAGAACGTCAATGAACTGATCGAGGCGTTGGCCATCATGAAGCAGGTTCCCGACGCAGTCCTCGAAGTAGTCGGAGGCGGTGAACAGCGCGCACCCCTGGAGCGTATTGCCCACGAGCAGGGATTGAGCGATCGAGTTCGGTTCCTAGGCCACGTCACTACCGAGGAGCTTCGCCTTGCGTACCTGCGCTGCGACGTATTCTGTCAGCCGGGCACCGCCGAATTGCAGTCTCTGGTGACGTTGGAGGCGCTCTCCGCATCGAAGCCTGTGGTGCTCGCCAATGCGATGGCACTGCCGCATCTTGTCGATGTGGGGGTGAACGGCTACATGTTTGAACCCGGGAACCGCGAAGACCTGGCGCAGAAGCTTGATACGGTGCTGAGCATGGACCAGCAGGCCCGCGAACGACTGGGCGAAGCTGGCCATCGCAAGGTCATGAATCATGCGCAGGAGAAGACCATGAATTCCTTCGAAGCGCTATACCGCGGTCAAAGCGTCAACCAGCATTAGAGCGTGAGGACACCACCGCGACCTCGAATCGAGATTTTGGCTGGTCATGCCCTAGAATATTTCGAGTGTGGTTACCGCTGTGGCGGTAATTCTCATAGTGGGGCGTTAGCTCAGTTGGTTAGAGCAGGGAACTCATAATTCCTTGGTCGCCGGTTCAAGTCCGGCACGCCCTACGGTAAAAGCCACCGAGCGACTTGTGGAAACAAGTCACTCGGTGGCTTTCCTTTTTGCTATGTCGGCCATGAGCCGAGCGAATCCGCAAGTTCAGTCGTTCAGCGGCAATAGGATTGACGGGCGCAAGTCCTCGATCAAGAGCGCTGGATCAATATATTCTCCGTCCAGTCGCACGCCCCAGTGAATGCATCGGCCGGTGCAGTGCGCCCCCACCGCCACGAACCCGAGTTTGGCGCCGGGCTCAACCCAGCTGCCCACCTGCAGCTCACTGGTTACCGGTTCCAGGCTCGTCTTAAAGCCGTAGCCGTGGTCAATAACCAGCACGGGACGGTCCACGACCACCCCGGTGAAGGTGATGCGTCCACGATTCGGGGCAATCACTTGGGCGCCTTCTGCTGCGGCAAGATCCACGCCACGATGACCGGCCGACCATTTTTCGGCCGGCTTATCAAAGGCATTCAGGACCTTCGGCTCACCGGTCAACGGCCAACGCCACACGGCCGCAGCGGTTGGTTGCGCGAGGGAATCCACTGGCTGTGCGTGGGCTCCCGGAGGAATCAATGACAGCACTAGCAGTGCTTGGGTCAGCAGCAGGAGGTGTTTCGAATTCATCTATTCAGCATGCGCGGCCGAATCTGGCTAGACCTCGGATCGATGGCCGTTTGTGGGTAACTTCCGGGATGAGTTTATAGGCGCTAGATCACCAAGGATCTCTGTCAGCCGGACGGGGTCGGTGTAGTACACTTGGAACTGCAGTTTCTTGTCATAGGTGTGTCCAAAATTGGTGCACCAGTCAAGAGATTGACTTCGCGTGCGAGGTTCCACGACCTTTACAGGAAGTGGGCGCAAGTTCCAGTGGTCCGAGAGAATCGGTGGACTTGCGCGGACTGTCAAGCAGTCCGGGCCGCGCACTAGGGCAGATAACCAAAACGGGGATCTGCGTACAACCCAAACAACTAAGAGCAGTTACCGCGGACGCGCATGCGTCCGGTCCGCCACTGCTGAGAGGAGTTGCGACATGCCAGTCGTAACCATGCGAGAGCTGCTTAACAGCGGCGTCCACTTCGGCCACCAGACCCGTCGCTGGAACCCAAAGATGAAGCGCTTCATTCTGACCGAGCGCAACGGCATCTACATCATTGACCTGCAGCAGTCGCTGTCGTTCATTGACCGTGCCTACGAGTTCGTCAAGCAGACCGTCGCCCACGGTGGCACCGTTCTGTTCGTCGGTACCAAGAAGCAGGCTCAGGAATCCATCGCCGAGCAGGCTAACCGCGTTGGCCAGCCATACGTGAACCAGCGCTGGCTCGGCGGTATGCTGACCAACTTCCAGACCGTCTCCAAGCGCGTTCAGCGCATGAAGGAACTGGAAGAGATCAACTTCGAGGACGTTGCCGGTTCGGGCCACACCAAGAAGGAACTTCTGCTGCTCAAGCGCGAGCTGACCAAGCTGCAGAACAACCTCGGTGGTATCCGTAACCTGACCCGTACCCCTTCCGCTATCTGGATCGTTGACACCAAGAAGGAACACTTGGCTATCGACGAAGCTCAGAAGCTGGGTATCCCAGTTGTGGCCATCTTGGACACCAACTGCGATCCGGACGAAGTTACGTTCCCAATCCCAGGTAACGACGACGCCATCCGCTCCGTCAACCTGCTCACCCGCGTTGTCGCAGACGCTGTTGCTGAAGGCCTCATCGCCAAGAACAACAAGGCTGCCGGCAAGACCGAGGGCGCTGCAGAGCCAATGGCCGAGTGGGAGCGCGAGCTGCTCGAAGGCGAGAAGGCAAAGGCCGAGGCTCCTGCCGAAGCTGCAACCGAAGCACCAGCTGAAGCAGCAACCGAGGCACCAGCTGAAGCTGCTGCTGAAGAGGCTCCAGAAGCCAAGTAGTCATCTGACTATCTCTTAGAGTTTGCTTTCACGCGCTACCATGCGTGGAAGGATGCTCAATAAAGTCTCGTGGGACGGGTTGGTTATCCGACCCGTCCCACGAGCGACATAAACTTGAAACCTCCTAGTGAACGGGGATGCACGTGGCAAACTACACCGCTGCTGATATCAAGGCTCTGCGCGAACGCACTGGCGCTGGCATGATGGACGTGAAGAAGGCTCTCGACGAGGCTAACGGCGACGCCGAGAAGGCCATCGAGATCATCCGCGTCAAGGGTCTGAAGGGCGCTACCAAGCGCGAAGGCCGCTCGACCGCAGAAGGCCTCGTAGCCGCCAAGGTCGATGGCACCGTTGGTGTCATGATCGAGATCAACTGCGAGACCGACTTCGTCGCCAAGAACGAGAAGTTCATCGAGCTGGCAAACAAGGTTCTGGATGCCGCTGTGGCCTCCGGTGCCGCAGACGCCGAAGCACTGCAGGCTTACGAGCTGGACGGCAAGCCACTTTCGGAGATCGTCATCGAAGAGGGCGCAATCCTCGGCGAGAAGATCGTTGTCCGCCGTGTTGCCCGCGTTGAGGGTGCAAGCGTTGCAGCGTACCTGCACAAGACCAGCAAGGACCTGCCTGCACAGGTTGGCGTCCTGATGGCCGTTGATGCGGATTCCGAAGCCGCCGCAACCGTCGCCCACGACGTTGCAGTGCACACCGCCGCATTGGCTCCTACCTACCTGTCCCGCGATGAAGTTCCTGCGGACAAGGTTGCAGACGAGCGTCGCATCGCCGACGAAACCGCACGCGCCGAGGGCAAGCCAGAGGCCGCCCTCACCAAGATCGTTGAAGGCCGCTTGACCGGTTTCTTCAAGGAAATCGTGCTGGTTGACCAGGCTTTCGCCAAGGACGCAAAGAAGTCCGTAGCCAAGGTCTTCGAAGAAGCTGGCACGAAGCCAGTTGCCTTCGCCCGTTTCCGTGTTGGTGCCTAAGGGTTCAGCCACACAGTAAGCGAATGCCGCTTCTAGCGAGCGGCTAAACAAGTCAAGGGAGGTGAGCCACCGAGCAACTCGGTGACTCGCCTCCCTTTTCTTGAGCCCGGATGACAAGATAGTTTGAGATCCGGATACAGATTTCTCAACCCCAGGAGACAGACCCCATGCCTACCAGCCCAGAAACCAAACGCCGCCGCGTCTTATTGAAGCTTTCCGGAGAGGTCTTCGGCGGAGGCAACGTCGGCGTTGACCCAATCACCGTGCGTGGTGTCGCCGAACAGATCGCTGCGACCGTCGGCGAGGTCGAGGTGGCAATCGTCGTCGGCGGCGGCAACTTCTTCCGTGGCGCCGAACTTTCGGCCGCGGGCATGGACCGCTCCCGTGCGGACTACATGGGCATGCTCGGCACCGTGATGAACTGCTTGGCGCTGCAGGATTTCCTGGAACAGTGCGGCGTGGAAACCCGCGTGCAGTCGGCCATCGCCATGGCGCAGGTTGCGGAGAACTACATCCCGCGCCGCGCCATCCGCCACATGGAAAAAGATCGCGTGGTCATCTTCGGCGCCGGCGCCGGCCTGCCGTACTTCTCCACCGACACCGTGGCCGCCCAGCGTGCCCTGGAGGTGGACGCGGACGAAGTCTTGATGGCCAAGAGCGGCGTTGACGGCGTGTACACCGCGGACCCGAAAAAGGACCCAAGCGCGAAGAAGCTCGAGACCCTGACCTACTCGGAGGCGCTGCAGCGCGATATCCGGGTTATGGACCAGACCGCGATGACCATGTGCCAGGACAACAACGTGAACATGCTGGTCTTCGGCATGGAAGGCGAAGGAAATGTGGCAAGCGCCATCCGCGGCGAGCGGATCGGCACCACCGTCACCCCATAAGGGTGTTCGTGGCATAGGATTGATTTAGATCTATTTGTTCGGTTGCTTCACCTGCGTGTTATCGCGGTTGAGGCAGCAGAGCGCAGGCAAAGTACTGAGGAGTACCGGTGATTGACGAAACGTTGGCGGATGCCGCCGAAAAGATGGACCGCACCATTGAAGCCGCCAAGGAGGACTTCGCGACGATCCGTACCGGTCGCGCCCACCCTGGCATGTATTCCAAGGTCATGGTGGACTACTACGGTTCCCCAACCCCACTGATGCAGCTAGCCTCCTTCGCTGTTCCAGAAGCACGCACCATCACCATCAGCCCCTTCGATGTTTCGGCCATGCGCGCCATCGAAAAGGCCTTGGGCGACCCAGAGGTCGGTGCCAACCCATCGAGCGACGGCAAGATGATCCGCGTGGTGCTTCCGGTGCTCACCGAGGAACGCCGCAAGGAATACGTCAAGCTTGCCCGCACCAAGGGCGAGGACGCGAAGGTTGCCCTGCGTAACCACCGTCGCAAGGCCAAGGACAGCATCGACAAGTTCGTCAAGGATGGCGAAATTGGCGAGGACGAAGGCAGCCGTGCCGAAAAAGAACTCGACTCGCTGACCAAGGCGCACGTTGATTCGGTCGATGAGATCCTGAAGAAAAAAGAAACTGAGCTGCTGGACGTCTAATGCCAGGCTCGACAGACAACACTGAGGGCAACGCTTCGGCGGTGCCCTCAGTGGCATCCGGCGAAGACCAGCCCATGACTCGGCGTGAGGCCCGCGCTAAACGCGAAGCCGCCGAACGCGGAAACTCACGCGCCTCGAAACTCAAGCGAGCGCTCTCCGGGGCGCAAGCCGAGCCTGCGAAGCCAGCCGGGGCTAAGGCCGCCGACAAGGCGAAACCGGCTACGGCCCAGCCGGCAGCCGAGACCGCTTCGCCGTCCCCAAAAACTTCTGCACCGACCGCGCAGTCGGCCGCCGCTCAGACCGCGCCCCAACGTGCACCCGAAACCGCCAAGCCAGCCGCTCAACCGGCAGCAGGCAAAACCGCAAAGCCCGGAGCGGCTAAACCGGACGCCGAAGCTCCCGCAAAGCCCGAACCTGTTTCGGTGGCTCGCCCGGATAGCGTCAAAGCCCCCGAAGCTACCATCGGTTCCTCCCCGCAGCCGGCCCAGGCCGAAGGCTCGTCGAAACCAGCCGAAGCTGCCGGCGCTGACCAAGCTCCGCAAGCTCCCAAACCGGTAGTCGATGCGGCCAAGGCGAAAGCTAAAGCGCAGGCAAAGGCGCAACTAGTTGCCCCTGCGCCGGCGTCGAAGACCTCGGACGGGCAGCCAGCGGCGGGAAAGCCAGCGGAAGCAACGCAGCCAAAACCTCCGCAAGCGAACAGCGAGGACCTGGCCGAAACCGGCAAAGCCGAACCCGAAGAAGCGGAGATCCCCGCAGAATTGCTGATCGGGGGACCACCGAAGAAATCCCGGGCGGGGCGAAACCTTCCGGCGGCCATCGGCGTGGGCCTTTTGATGCTCGGCTTGGCGATGCTGGGACTGTTCTGGATGCCAACCCTGCTGGTGGTTCTGATCGTGGTGCTCGCCGGGGTAGGTTCCTGGGAGGTGGCCCGCGCGACAACCCATGCGAAAACCGAGGTGCAGCAATTCCCGCTGTATTTGGCGGCCATATTGCTTCCGGTCAGCGCTACCCTCGGTGGCCTCGACGCGTTGGGTTTCGCCTATCTGGGTAGCTTGATCTTGGCATTGCTCTTCCGAATCCTCGAGGGGCTCAAAGGTGCGGCAGCCTCGGTGATGAGCAGCGTCTTCATCATCAGCTGGGTTCCCTTGCTGCTCAGCTTCGCTCTCTTGGTGATGCGTGGCGAGAACGGCAACCTGCTGATTACAACGATTCTGCTGTTGGTGGTCAGCAACGACACCTTTGGCTACGCCGTGGGCGTGCTATTCGGAAAGCATCCGATGGCCCCGAAGATTTCGCCCAAGAAATCATGGGAAGGCTTTGCCGGGTCCATGGTCGGGTCCATGGCCATCGGCGCGCTGGCAGCCAACTACTGGCTGGATATGCCTTGGTGGTCCGGAGTGATTCTCGCCTGCTTCACCACGGTCGCAGCGACCACCGGTGACTTCGCTGAATCCATGGTCAAGCGTGAATTGGGCATCAAGGACATGAGCAACCTGCTTCCGGGGCACGGCGGCATTATGGATAGACTTGATTCGCTGTTGTTCGCCATCCCGTTGGCCTATCTCATCTCGCACCTCTTGGCCTGGAGCGTCGCGGTTTTCTAAACGCGTGAGGCGCAGAACCGGTGACGGATCTGCGCCGGACGGTGTGCCCATGGCAGCAAAAGATTTCACAACACATAAGATTGAAGGGTGCCGCATCATGGCGGTACGCCTAATGACTTTTCGTCTAGAACTAAGGAATAGTCGTGTCGCAGCAACAAGATGCTCCGTTCTCCCGGGTCCCGGACAAGGAATTCGGCTACAACGTAAAGCAGGTTGATGCTTTTCTCAGCCGGGCGCGTGCCACCTTTAACGGCGGCGGAAACGATGATGCCGTGGTGACCAGCCACCTGATCCGCCGCACTACCTTCGCACCGCAAAAGGGCGGCTACCAGGCCCGCGAAGTGGACGGCGCACTGGATCGGCTGGAAGACGTATTCGCCAAGCGCGAGCGTGATGACCTCATTGCCCATCAGGGCGAAGAGGTCTGGTTGCAGCAGGTCGGACGCCTGGCAGCGATCCTCCGCGGGCGTTTGCACCGTGCCAAGGGTGAGCGTTTCCGCCGACCTTCACGCTCCAACGCCTCAAGCTACAACATAGAAGACGTCGACCGGCTCTGCGATCAACTGATCGACTACTTCGAACGCGATGTGCCGATGGCCGTCGACTCGGTACGCCGCGTGGAGTTCCGCTCAGCGGTAGGCACCGAAGGCTATGAAGAGTCCCAGGTGGACGCCTTCCTCGACCGCGTGGTCGAGCTGATGGCTTCGATCGACTAGGAATTTTGAGACGCGCCAACCGCGGCTCTGGCAGACCAGCAGGCCTGTCAGAGCCGCGGTTAGTGCTTTAAAGCGTCCTGGGCTGCATCTCTTCGATTCGTGGTCGAATCAGCGGAGCCGGTCAGCGCCCGTGTCACCAGCTGGCTTGTAGCTGCGCTCGGGCACATGCAGCAGCTCCATCACGCGGTCTGCATTGGCTGGGACCCTGCGCCTGGTGGACTTGGAGACCAGGATCATCACCACGAAGGCCAGCGGAACGCTCCACGCCGCCGGCTGGCGAAGCATCAGCACCCACAGCGAATCGCTGCTTTCCGGCAGCATATTCGATCCGAGCAACGCCAAGCCGCAGCAGGCCGCGCCGACGGACATGCCAGCAATGGCCCCGCGGGCGGTGAGCGAACGCCACCAGATGCCCAGCAGGAGCAGGGGGCAAATGGTCGAGGCGGTAAATGCGAAGACATTGCCGATCGCGCCAGCCAACGCCAAGGAATTCGTGAGCAAGGCAATCAGCACCGGCAGCGCGGTGGCGAGCACCGTAGAGATCCGGAATCCGCGCACGGTGCCCTGGAAGAACTCTTGCGACAGCGCTCCGGCCAAGGAGACGGCCAGCCCGGAGGTGGTGGACAGGAACGCCGCGAAGGCTCCTCCCACCACGATCGCGGTGAGCAGATCGGCGAGGAACCCATCGAAGATGCGTTGCGGCAGCAGCAGGATCGTCGCGTCGGCGTTATTGGCACCCAGATCCTGGGTATAGAGAATCCCCAGCACCCCCAGGGTGGTGGGGAGCAGGTAGAACACCGAGAGCAGGCAGAGCACAATGGCCGTCGTGGTGCGTGCGGCTTGCCCCGAGGGGTTCGTGTAAAAACGCACCAGCACGTGGGGCAGGCCCAAGGTGCCAAAGAGCAAGGCCAGGATGATCGAAATCGTCTCATAGAGGCTCATCCCGCCGATGGACTGCAACTGCCCGGCGACCGCTGCCGCCCGCTCGGGCACCGAGTATTCCGGCATGACCTGGAAGAGCACGAATAAGGTCGGGATCACCAGGGCCGCAAGCTTGAACCAGTATTGGAAGGCCTGCACGAAGGTGACCGAACGCATCCCGCCGGAGACCACTGTCAGGCACACCACCGCGGCGACGATGACCGGTCCGACCCAGCCGGGCAGCCCGGTGGCGATGGATAGGGTCAGCGACGCGCCATGCATCTGCGGGACGATATACAGCCAGCAGATGATCACCACCAGATAGGTGGTGATCTTGCGCAGGAGCACGGAGTCTTCGAAGCGGATCTGGGCGAAGTCCGGGATGGTGTAGGCCTGGGAACGGCGCAGCGGAGCGGCCACAAAGAGCAGCAGCATCAGGTACCCGGCGGTGTAGCCGATGGGGAACCAGAGCCCGGACTGGCCGCTGAGCACAATCAACCCGGCCACACCGAGGAAGGAGGCCGCCGAAAGGTATTCTCCGCCGATGGCCGAGGCATTCCACCAGGGTTTTACGGTGCGCGAGGCCACGTAGAAATCGCTGGTCGTGCGGGAGAGCCGCAGCCCGTAGAACGCGATGAGCATGGTGGCCACGCAGACCATCAGCAGCGCCAGGATGGAAAGCACGCCGGTCATCGAGAGATGCTCCGGTAGCGTCGCTCGTTGCGCGCCGCGGCCCGATTGAACAACAGCCCGGCAACGATGATCATCGGGTAGATTCCCACGCCCAAGATCCACCAGGGCAGGGGGATGTGGAAGAGCGTCACCTGGGCGACCACCGGCCAGAAGGCCAAGATCGCCGAGATGCCCACCAGCATGATGAGCAGCCCCGCAGCGACCGCCACCGCCAAGCGAAGCTGGGAACGGATCAGCTGGCGCACGTAGAAGGTCTCGGCGCTCTGCTCGGGGCGGGCGGCGGCGATATTCAGGCTTGCGTTCTGCGGTGCCTGCACGCGCACGCGTTGCGGGCGCTGTTCGGCAAATCGGTCTTGCTCCGGGCTCACGATGGGCGGATCCGGTTCGCGGCCAATCGTTCACGCAGGTCGGGCAGGGCGCGCCGGGAGATCGGCAGCTCGGCGCCGTGGACCACTACCGCCGCCTTGCCCGTTTGCAGCCGCACCGTCTCGATCTTGTCCATGCAGACCAGATAGGAGCGGTGGATCCGCACATAGCCGGATCCGGCCCACTGCTGTTCGAGGTCATTGAGCGGCACGCGAATCAGGTAGCTGGCATCGCGGGTGTGCAGCCGAGCGTAGTCGCCTTGGGCTTGGACATAGCCGATATCTTCGCGGGCAATGAGCTTGGTGATGCCGCCTTGGTCAACGGTGATCATTTCGGGTTTG
Organism: Glutamicibacter sp. AOP12-B1-11; assembly: GCF_052379245.1. NCBI lineage: Bacteria > Bacillati > Actinomycetota > Actinomycetes > Micrococcales > Micrococcaceae > Glutamicibacter > Glutamicibacter sp. AOP12-B1-11. The sequence continues at coordinate 72,031 of NZ_JBQSYL010000023.1, forward strand.
GCCGGTTGGTCATCGACCAGTTCGCAGATGCGGCGCACCGATTCGGCCAGGCGCTGCGGGCGGATGGGTTTGAGCACGTAGTCGATTGCCGCCAGCTCGAAAGCCTGGAGTGCCTGGTCCTCGTCGGCGGTGACAAACACGATCAGCGGCGGGTGGGTGAAGCGGGAGATGACTCGGGCGATATCCAATCCGGACAGCGCCGGCATGTGGATGTCCAGGAACAGGGCATCGACATCGTTTTCTTCCAGTGCCTTCAGCGCCGCGGCGCCGGAGGTGGCACGGTGGATTTTTCCGATACGCGAATCCTGTCCGAGCAGGAAGGAGATTTCTTCAACCGCTGGAAGTTCATCATCGGCAACGACCACATTAATCATGGCTAAAACTCTACCGTCAGTTAGGCCAATACGTCTGTCTCTAGCCCTTGTGGGGGACGGAACTTGGGGATTCTCAGGGTAATCAGCGTCCCGGCACCCGGAGCGGTGTCGATGAGCAGCCCATTGGCGTTGCCGTAGAGCTGGCGCAGCCGCACATCGACGTTGCGCAATCCGACGTGCATATTCACGGTGGTCCCGGCCAATACCGAGGCCAGCTGTTCCGGGTCCATGCCGGCCCCGTCGTCTTCCACGGCGATCACCGCGTGCAAACCGTCCTCGGTGGCGGTAATCGAAATCCTTCCGCCGTCCGGGCGGGCTTCCAACCCGTGGTGCACGGCGTTCTCCACCAGTGGCTGGAGGCACAGAAACGGGATCTGGGTGGGCAATACTTCGGGGGCGATCTGCAGCGACACCTTAATGCGATCCCCGAAGCGGGCCTTTTCCAGGAGGAGATAGCGGTCAATGGCTTCGAGCTCTTCGGCCAAGGTGGTGAACTCACCGCGACGGCGGAAGGAGTACCGGGTGAAGTCCGCGAACTCGATGACCAGTTCGCGGGCACGCGCCGGATCGGTGTTGATGAAGGAGGCGATCGCGTTCAGCGAGTTGTAGATGAAATGCGGGGAGATCTGCGCGCGCAGCGCACGCATCTGCGCCTCGAGCAGCTGCGCCTTGGACTCGTCGAGCTCGGCGGTGGTGACCTGTGCGGAGACGAAGACCGCGACCTCGCTGACGGCTCGCACGAAGCTCGCCCCGGCGCGTTCGGCCAGGGCGGTGACGGTGCCCACCGCCTGCCCGCCCACCATGATCGGGGCCGCCACCAGATCCAGCCCGGAGGTGCGGTGGACCTGTGTTTTCTGGCTGCCGATCACCGAGGAGCTGACGGACTGGGCGTGTGCTTCGAGATCGGCGGTGAACTCGATGGCCGCGTCGGTGGCGAGGATCGCCCTGGTGTCGCTGATCAGGAAGGCGGAGCAGCCCAGCAGCTTGCGCAGCGCCTTGGCGCTTTTGGCCGCACCCTCTTCGGTGAGCCCGCGTCCGAGGTGGGGGACCGCAATGGACATATGGTGCAGGGCCTGGAAGGTGGCTTCCTCCGCGTAGGTCCCCAGTTCGTTGGTGGAACGGGAGATCTTGAATCCCAGGTAGCCAACGATGGCGATGCCCACGACCACGATGGTGACGATGAGGGTGATCTGCAGCGCTGGTGACATATTTCAATCCTAAAGCCCGCCGCCGTCGTTGACCGTTCGTCGTCACGCAGCGTGCCGTTGAGCGCAGGAATTTATCCGCTAATCCATTGGCGTGGCCGAACCCCTAGTGGGGGACGGGCAAATGACCAATAGTGAACTTAGTCACAATGCACATGTGTGCGTCATCACTACCCTGTTTAACTCGTTCAAGGAGGGCACCAATGAGTGCTGAATCGCAACCCGATGTCACCGATGACATTGATTTTGTGGCGGAAAGGGATTCGGAAGAATTCCAGGAACTGCGCAAGACCCACCGCAGCTTCGTTTTCCCCATGGCAATCTTTTTCCTCGTTTGGTACTTCGCCTACGTCTTGTTGGCGGACTACTTCCATGACTTTATGTCCATCAAGGTTTTCGGCAACATCAATATGGGTATCCTGCTTGGCCTGTTGCAGTTTGTCTCGACCTTCGTCATCACCGCACTGTACGTGCAGTTCTCCAACAATAAACTTGATCCCAAGGCTTCGAAGATTCGTGAGCGTCTGGAAAAAGAGGGCGTGAACTAATGAATTCTTCGCTGATCCTGGCCCAGGGGGCCGAATCGACTCAGGTCGGCAACCCGCTGGTGAATATCGCAATCTTCGCCGCCTTTGTGGGCATCACCTTGGTGATCGTGCTCAAGGCAAGCAAGAACAATAAAACCGCCGCGGACTACTACGCCGGTGGCCGTTCCTTCACCGGAACGCAAAACGGCACCGCCATCGCCGGCGACTACCTTTCCGCAGCGTCGTTCCTGGGCATTGTCGGTGCCATCGCGATCAACGGCTACGACGGATTCCTGTATTCCATCGGTTTCCTCGTCGCCTGGTTGGTGGCCCTGCTGCTGGTGGCCGAACTGCTGCGCAACACCGGCAAGTTCACCATGGCAGATGTGCTCTCCTTCCGCTTGAAGCAGCGCCCGGTGCGTATCGCCGCGGCGGTCTCCACCCTCGCGGTGTGCGTCTTCTACTTGCTGGCGCAGATGGCCGGAGCCGGTGCGCTGGTCTCCCTGCTGCTGGGCATTGATGGCAAGTTGGGGCAATCGCTGGTCATTATCGTCGTCGGCGCGCTGATGATCATGTACGTACTGATCGGCGGCATGAAGGGCACCACCTGGGTGCAGATCATCAAGGCTTGCCTGCTGATCGCCGGCGCACTGATCATGACCGTGTGGACGCTGGCGTTGTTCGGGTTCAACTTCTCCGAGCTGCTGGGCAAGGCCGCCGAGGTCGCCGGCAATCCGGAGCTGCTCAACCCGGGCCTGAAGTACGGCATGAGCGGAACCTCGAAGCTTGACTTCATCTCGCTGGCCTTGGCCCTGGTCCTCGGTACCGCGGGCCTGCCGCACGTGCTGATGCGTTTCTACACCGTGCCAACTGCCAAGGAAGCGCGCAGGTCGGTTGTCTGGGCGATCTGGCTGATCGGCGCCTTCTACTTGTTCACCCTGGTTCTTGGCTTCGGCGCGGGCGCACTGATCGGTCCGGATCGAATCAAGGCCGCTCCGGGCGGCGTGAACTCTGCCGCTCCGCTGCTCGCCTACGAATTAGGTGGCACGCTGCTGCTGGGCCTGATCTCGGCGGTTGCCTTCGCAACCATCCTCGCGGTTGTCGCCGGCCTGACGATTACCGCCGCCGCCTCCTTCGCCCACGACGTCTATGCCTCGGTGATCGCCAAGGACAAGACGACTCCGGAAAAGGAGATGAAGGTTGCCCGCCGCACGGTAGTGATCATCGGTATCTTCGCCATCGCCGGCGGTATCGGCGCCCAGGGGCAGAACGTTGCCTTCCTGGTGGCGCTGGCCTTCGCGGTCGCCGCTTCGGCTAACCTGCCAACCATCCTGTACTCGCTGTTCTGGAAGGGTTTCAAGACCCGCGGTGCGGTATGGTCCATGTACGGTGGCCTGTCCTCGGCACTGCTGCTGATCATCTTCTCCCCGGTCTTCTCCGGTTCGGAGACCTCGATGATCCCAAGCATCGATATGGCCATCTTCCCGCTGGCCAACCCCGGCATTGTCTCGATCCCGTTGGCCTTCCTCTTGGGCTGGCTGGGTTCGATCACCGATCCAGGCGTTGAAGATATTACCAAGCAGGCAGAGATGGAAGTTCGCTCGCTGACCGGTGTCGGTGCCGAAAAGGCGGTCGACCACTAGTCCGGTGCTCAGTTGCGGATAACGATTCAGGGCGGGGGGGGGGG